>DATLKH010000001.1:0-4661 GCA_035538475.1 Candidatus Dormiibacterota bacterium
AGAGGATCGAAAGGCGCACGCCGCGCAGACCCAGCATCGGGTTTGCTTCGTGCAGCTCCTGCACACGCGCAAGCACCTTTTCTTTCTCCGCCAGAAGCTGCGGATCCTCACCTGTGTCCTTGAGGTGAGTGGTGTCGCGGATGAGGTCTTCGAGGCTGGGCAGGAACTCGTGCAGCGGCGGATCGATGAGTCGGATGATCACAGGCAGTCCCGCCATCGCCTTGAAGATGCCTTCGAAGTCGCCACGCTGGATCGGCAGCAACTTCGCCAGCTGCTTTTCCCGATCCTCAGTGGTGTCGGCCATGATCATGGCCTGCACGATCGGCAGGCGGTCCTGCTCCATGAACATGTGCTCAGTGCGGCACAGGCCAACGCCCTGGGCCCCGTTCTCTCGCGCTTTGTTCGCGTCGCGCGGATAGTCCGCGTTCGCCCACACCTCCAGGCGCCGCAGTTCATCCGCCCACTTCAAGATCGCGCTCGCGGCCGGATGCTGATTCAGCGACCTGGCTTCGATGGTCGGCACGTTGCCCACGTACACGTCGCCGGTCGTGCCGTCGATCGTGATCTGGTCGCCTTCTTTGATCGTGGTGCCGTTGGCGGAAAACTTTCGCTGCCGCACGTCGACGTCGATCGCGCTCGCGCCCACGACGCACGGCCGCCCCATGCCTCGCGCCACCAGTGCCGCGTGCGAAGCAGTGCCTCCGGTTTGCGTGAGAATGCCCTTTGCTTCGACCATTCCGTGCACGTCGTTGGGGTTGGTCTCGACCCGGACCAGGATCACAGGCTTGCCCTGCTTGCCCCACGCGACCGCTGTGTCCGCGTCGAAAACTGCACCACCGCTCGCGGCGCCCGGCGACGCGGGCACGCCTTTCGCCAGCGGTGAAGCCTTGGCCGCCGGATCGACTCGCGGAAACAGCAGCTGCTCGAGCTGCCGCGGCTCCACGCGGGCGACCGCGTCCTTCTTGGTGATCAGTTTCTCCTTCACCATGGCGACGGCGATGTTCACCGCCGCTTCACCAGTGCGCTTTGCGGAACGCGTCTGGAGCATGTACAGCTTCTCGCGCTCGATCGTGAACTCGAGGTCCTGCACGTCCTTGTAGTGCTTCTCGAGCTGTCGCGCGTAGCGGTCGAACTGCGCGTACACCTTCGGCAGCTCTTTCTTGAGTGCGCTGATCGGCTCGGTGTCACGAACTCCGGCCACGACGTCCTCACCCTGCGCGTTGGCCAGGTAGTCGCCGTACAGCTCTTTCGCGCCGGTGATCGGGTTGCGTGTGAAAGCGACGCCCGTGCCCGACGTCGGGCCCATGTTCCCGAACACCATCATCTGCACGTTGACCGCGGTTCCCAGGTCGTCGGGGATGCGCTCCATGCGCCGGTACGTCTTCGCTCGGTCCGTGTTCCAGGACCTGAACACAGCGTCGATCGCGTCGCGCAACTGTTCCACCGGATCGGATGGAAAGTCGCGCTTCGTCTCTTCCTTATATATGCGGAGGAACTCGGCGACCAGCGGACGCAGCTGCGCCGGCTTGAGCTCCGGATCCGTCTTGACCCCCGCCTTCTTCTTCGCCGCCTGAAGCGCGTGCTCGAACTTGTCCCCCTCGATGCCTTTGACGGTCTTGCCGAACATCTGGATGAAACGGCGCCGCGCGTCGAGAGCGAAGCGGTCGTCGCTCGTCAGCTTGGCCAACCCGTTGGCCGTCTCCTCGTTCAGGCCAAGGTTGAGGACGGTGTCCATCATGCCGGGCATCGAGAACTTGGCGCCCGACCGCACGCTGACGAGCAGTGGGTCTTTGGCGTCGCCAAACTTTTTGCCCGCCTTGCGCTCCAGCACCTTGAGATTGGTGAGCACCTGCTCCCAGAGTCCGGCCGGGAACTTTCCGCCACTCGAGTAGTAGGCGCGACAAGCCTCGGTGGTGATCGTGAAACCGGGAGGCACGGGCATGCCGGCGCGAGTCATCTCCGCGGCGCCGGCGCCTTTGCCGCCGAGCAGGTCGCGCATCTTCGCGGACCCCTCGGAGAACTGATAGATCCATTTGTGTGTCCGGGTAGTGCGAGCCATCGAGGTGATATTTTCCCATGACGCTATGAACGACTTGGGACCGGTCACGGAAGACCAGGTCATCCTCGCCTGGCTGCAGGCCGAAATCGAGTCACCCGACTTCCAGGCGTTCCTCATCGGCAACCCACCAAACCCTGCAAACCTTTCGGCCGCGCTGAAGGCCGCGCGTTCGCCAGACCTCCGGGATCCGGATCAGAACGCGCTGCGCCGCCAGATCATCACCTCCGTTTACGGCTTCGGCCAGGGGACCGGCAGCTTCGAAGGTCTGGCCGATGACATCACATGGCGACGTTTCCACGTGACCGCAGACGACGTTTCGGAGATGCTCTACGCGAAGAGGTCAGGTGCCTGGCAGATGCTTTCGCCGGCCACCAGGAAAGTGGCCGAAGGCGCGACCAACGTCGGGCACATCTTCACCGGCGACGCGACTAACATGGTCGTTCTCTCGTTGGCCTCTGGCCTGTGCCACTCGGACAAAAAAGTGCCTGAGATCATCGCGCTGCGCAGACCCGATGGCCGGATCGTGTTGCTCGAGGGGCATGCGCGCGCGACGGCGATCGTGCTCGAGGCGCATCGCTTCCCGAGCGGCGTCTCCGCTTTCATCGGCGACGGACCGAGCGTCGCGAACTGGCCCTACTTGTAGGAGAAGTCATGACCGAGCCACGCAAGATCCGTCGTTATGGCTGGATCCCGGACGTACCCGATCAGCGCGACCATCTATATGCGGCGCCGCCCCAATATCTGAAGGCCTTGCCGGCATCGACCGACTTGCGAAAAGCGTGCCCGCCGGTCTACAACCAGGGCGAGCTCGGGAGCTGCACCGCCAACGCAATCGCTGCCGCCATCGAGTTCGACCGCACGAAGCAGAAGTTGTCCGACTTCGTGCCTTCGCGACTATTCATCTACTACAACGAGCGCGTCATCGAGGGCACGGTCAGCATCGACAGCGGCGCGATGCTGCGGGATGGAATCAAGTCAGTCGCGAGCGACGGCGCATGTCCCGAGCCCGAGTGGCCCTACGAAATCACGAGATTCACTCAAAAGCCGACAGCGCAGTGCTACAAAGACGCAAAGCTCGACCGCGCGGTCTCCTACCAGAGCATCATTCAAGACCTCAACCAGATGAAGGGATGTCTGGCCTCGGGCAACCCCTTCGTCTTCGGTTTCACGGTCTACGAGAGCTTCGAGTCCGAGGAGGTGCGGCGAACCGGCCACGCTACGCTTCCCGGCTGGGGCGAAAGACCGATCGGCGGTCATGCCGTGATGGCGGTGGGCTACGACGATGCCAAAGAGTGGTTTCTGATCCGCAACTCGTGGGGACCCGAGTGGGGCATGAAGGGCTACTTCACGCTCCCGTACACCTACTTGATCCAGGGAGGCCTGGCGGCGGATTTCTGGACGATCCGCCTCATCGGTTAATCCCCGCCCGGAGCCCGGCGAGCTGATCAGGGAGGGGGCTCGCCGGGTCGGTTTGGAGACGTGGCCTTCGGAGTAGGTGGTGGGAGGAGAAGGCCGGCTCCTTGGGGCGTGGCGATTGAACCTACCGACGAATTCAAACGGCGTTAAGCCACAGATCTTGCGCTAAACAACAGGTCAGATTGCGCCGCCCGGCCGGAGCCCGGCGGGCAGATCAGGGAGGGCGCCCGCCGGGTCGGTTGGAACGATGGCCTCTTTGGGGAGGTGGGGAGAGTTGAGGAGGAGGCCTGACTCCTCGTAGGAGCTTTTGATCATGGGGTTGCCTACGTGCCGTCCCCGGCGTCGGCGCCGGGACTGGATGACTGGACGACGACGATCTGGGTGATCTGGAGGACGATCGTCCGGCAGGTGCTGATCAGCAAACCAGACTGGCCTTCTTCGCCCAAAGCCAGGAACTTCACTTCATTGATGCGGACCAAGAAGATCTGCTCGGTGTCGCTCGTCACGTCGCTGAGATGTGCGAGCTCGTCCTCGTCGGCTCTCAGCTCGTTCACAAAAGGCACGACCGTGGTGTGGAACTCGTCCGTGCCTTCTTGCATGGCGTTTGCCGTGGCTGTTGCAGACAGCTTCGACTTCGCCGCCAGCTGGGCGATCTGCGAATCACACGATGCCTCTTGGTTGTTGAGCTGGACGATCACCTGGTCGGCCGCGGCTCTGACCTCGCCGACGATGCCGGCCTTCTGCGCATCGCCCGTGTGACGGATTGAGGACGCGATCCGACCAGATGTGATCGTGATCGTGTGGCCGTGCACTGCCACGATGGCCGTCGGGACAGCGGCCACCACGACCACTGTCGTGACGACGACCGACACGATCCGCGTGCTAAGGAACGTAAGGACGGTCGCGAGCACGGGCACCGCCTCCTCTCTCACGGCGCCTAACGCAAAGTGGGACGAAAGCTTGCCTGGAGCGAGTCGAGGGCCCGAGCGTTCGGGCCCTCGTTTCCGCCGTCGAACGCCTTCTGCTCGTCGCCGTAGTTGTGATTCTGGTCGCAAGTCAGAATGTCGGCGACGTTGTTGGCGCTGTAGCGGACCGGGTTGGCCTGCTGGCCCAAGGCGTCCTTGTTTGGATTGTTCGTCAGCAAGTTGCCGACTCCACCCACGCCTGGCGTCGTGACCAGGTTGTT
>DATLKH010000002.1:0-5963 GCA_035538475.1 Candidatus Dormiibacterota bacterium
GCGCAGCTCGTTGATCGTCTTCCGCCGGCTTTCTACGACCTCATACCGAGGCCGGAAGCCGCCGTCCACGTCCACCGCGATCTCCTTTTCAGGCAGGTCGCGGACGTGCCCCATCGAGGCTCGGACGTCAAAACGATCCCCCAGGAACCGCTTCAAAGTCCTTGCTTTGGCGGGTGACTCGACGATGATCAGACCTTCTGGCACAGCACCTCTTTATTCCCAACCACGGCGTTTTAATCCCCGGTAGGGCCGCTGGGGTGGGCATCCTACGCCCGTTCTTTGCCGCGGCGCAACGACCTTAAGTAGCCGTCGCCCCGCCTCTGGACCGAACCCTCGAGTTCCAGAGCGGTCAACCGGCCCAGCACTTCGGCGATCGGGAGCTGAAGCTTTCGGGCCAGGTCCGCGGCGCTCAAAGCTAGAACGTCCGAGAGGTGGCTGATCAGACCATCCCGGGCGGCGGGTAGGCGGATTCCGATTCGCCGGGGCGCCTTCAGCGGATCGTCCAGGACCTCACCGCCGAGCTTCAGTACGGCCAGGATGTCACGCGAGTTCTGGACCAGGGCGGCCCCGTCGCGGATGAGTTGGTGGGCGCCTACCGACAGCGGCGAGAAGACGCTTCCGGGCACGGCCATTACCTCTTTATGTAGGTCGAGCGCCGCCTCGGCCGTGATCAGCGCGCCCGAGCCTTCGGCCGCCTCGACCACCACGACCACATCGCAGAGCGCGGCGATGGTGTGGTTGCGGGCGGGGAAGTTGTGCCGGCGCGGCAGCGTGCCGTCCGGAAACTGACTGACCAGCGCGCCGCCGCCCTGAATGATCGCCTCCGCGAGGATGGCGTGCGCAGCCGGATAGACGATATCGACGCCCGTGCCCATGACGGCCACGGTCACGCCGCCACCGTTGAGCGCGCCGCGATGTGCCGCCGCATCGATGCCCAGCGCGAGACCGCTGACCACCAACACGCCGGATTGCGCCAGCTCCAGGGCCAGCTGCTCCGCGACTGCCTCGCCGTAAGGCGAGGGCCGGCGTGAACCGACGATGGCCACGCGCGGTCCGTCAGGTGGCGGCCAGCGACCGCGCGTGCGCAGCTCAGGCGGCGACATCGCTCAGGCGGAAGCCCAGGGCCTCGAGGATGTGTCGCTGCTCGATCTGTGGCGAGCCGTCGAGATCTGCTGTGGTCCGCGCCACCCGCCAAGCGCGGTGAAATCCGCGGGCCGTCATGCCGCGCTGCTCGGCCCAACGCTCGAGCGTTCTCCTCGTCCCAACCGGCAGCGCAGCGACCTGCCGGAGACGAGCGGGTTTGAGCTGCGCGTTCAAGCAGCCTTGGCGCTCGATCTGTCTGGAGCGCGCCTGCACGACTCTGTCCCTGACCGTTGCGCTGCTTTCACCCAACGGTTCGGCGCTCAGGGCTTCGAGACGCACGCGCCGGACGCCGACCTGAAGATCGATTCGGTCGACGAGCGGTCCGGAGAGCCGACGTTGATAGGTGTTGATGGCGCCTGGCGGGCAATGGCAGCTGCGAACCGGGTCACCCGCCCAACCGCATGGACATGGATTGGTCGCTGCCACGAGCGTGAACCGCGATGGGTAGGTGACCGATCCGCCCGAGCGAGTGATGGTGACGCGACCGGCTTCGAGCGGCTGCCGAAGCGCTTGAAGGACCGGAGCCGCGAATTCGGCAAGCTCATCGAGAAACAGCACACCGTGATTCGCTCGGCTGATTTCGCCCGGCGCCGCCAAGCCGGACCCACCTCCTATCAGCCCGGCCATCGAGATGCCGTGATGAGGCGCGCGAAAGGGACGCGTCCAGTCGAGCGGTTTCTCACGAGGGAGGTCGCCGAGGAGACTGCGGACTTGCGACACCTCTAGCGCCTCGTACAGCTCGAGCGGCGGAAGAATGCCGGGCAGGCAGCGCGCGAGCATCGTCTTCCCTGCTCCGGGCGGTCCGCTCATGAGCAGGTGGTGACCACCGGACGCCGCGACTTCGAGCGCGCGCTTGGCTTCCTCCTGGCCGTGGACCTCCGACAAGTCGTGCTCGACTTGAGCCTGCTCGCCGGTCGCGAAATCGCTGCTCGTCGTTGACGCGATCGACTCGACGTCCAGCAGATGATTGACGACTGCCCGAAGCGAGGTGCAGGGAATGATTTCGATTCCGTCGATCAGCGCGGCTTCTGCCGCATCTTCGACGGGCACGAAGAGCCGCCGATACCCGAGCTTCCGAAGCCCGCGCGCCACGACCACAACGCCGTCCACATGGCGGACCGAGCCATCGAGCGCCACCTCGCCGACGAATGCCGAGCCCGGGGGCGCCGTCTTGTTCACGCGGGCGAGAGCGATGGCGACCGCGATGGGAAGGTCCAGCGCAGTGCCCTCTTTACGCAGCTCGGCCGGGGCGAGATTGACGGTCAGCCGCGTCGTCGGAAACTCGAGGCCGCTGTTGCGAATCGCCGAGCGGACTCGTTCGCGCGACTCCTTGACTGTGGTCGAAGCGAGGCCGACCAGCGAAAAGGCGCCGTTTCCGCCGCGACCGATATCGGCCTCGACGCGGATGCGGCGCACGTCGAGGCCAAAGAGCACGCACGAGTCCACGCTTCCGAGCACACGGTGACGTTATTCGACGCGCCGCCGGAAGTCAGCCCAGCTTGTTAAGACGGTTCGACCTCCGCAAGAGAGGAACTAGCTGGCCAGAAACTCCGCGACCTCGTCGTGAAACGCTTGCGGCTGCTCGACGAACAGCATGTGTCCCGCGTCGCCGACCAGGACCATGCGTGCGCCAGCCACACCTGCGCAGATCTCCTCAGAACAGATCGGTCCGCAGATGAAGTCTTCATCACCTGTGATCACGACCGTTGGGGATTTGATGTTCGACAGCTCCCCGCGCAAGTCGAAGGAAGTGAAGATTTCGCGGTTGAAGAGCTTCAGCGCGTCCGCATTGACCGTCTCCGTGCGCAGCGTGTCGATGTATCCCGCTTCGACAGGACCGTAATGCGCAAAGTACAGAGGCCACTCCCGGAGCACGATTTCGGTGAGCTCTTCATCGCTCGCGAAATTGCCGGCCTGCTCCTGCTCCAAAGCAGCGACCGCATCAGCGCACCAGGGCTGGGCCATTCGTTTCTCCATCCCGATCCGCATCGCTCTTTCCTGCTCATGTCCGAAGCGCGCGAGCGTCGACGACAGCACGAGTTTTCTGACCCGACCCGGATGCGCTGCGGCATATGCCATCGCCACGATCCCGCCGTGGGAGTGACCGAGCAACTGCATCCGATCCACCCCGAGATGCCGGCGAACCTCTTCCAGATCCGCGACGTAATCCTCGATTTGATACGCGCGCGGATCATTGGGCCGGTCCGAGCCTCCAGTCCCGCGGGGGTTGACCATGACCAGCGTGTACTGCTCCCAAAGCGCGGCCAGATCTCCGAAGTACGTCGAGGAAAATCCAGGTCCGCCCGGATGACAAACCAGCAGCGGCCCGTGGCCGAGCTTGCGATAGCTGAGCTCCCGGCCGTCATGAGTCGTGAGGCTCACAGCAGTCGCGGCTCCGGACGCCACCGGCCTTCGTCCAGGTAGCCCGCGGGCTGATCGCCCTCGTGGCTCAGGACAATCAGCCACCGGTGCTTCTCGGCCTCCTCCAGCAGCCGCGCTTTTGCCTCGAACGTGCGCAGTGGCTCGATGTCCGCAGACATGTTCCACGGCACGCGCAGGTGCGGAGTCAGGCCGATGATGTCGCCCGTCACCGCACACGCCAGCTCACCGGAGCGAAGAATCAAGACTTGGCTTCCGGGCGTATGTCCTCCGACGTGCCGTATCTCTACACCAGGCAGCACCTCGGCATCGCCGTCGAGAAACTCCACCAAGCTCTCCCCCTCCGTTAGTGGCGTGAAATCGTCTGATATGTAGCTCGCCTTGCTCCTCACGTCCGGATTCAGTGCGAAGTCCCATTCGCTGCGCTGGACGAAAACCTTTGCCCTCTTGAAGGTGCGCTCGAGACCGCCGTTCTCATCGCGCCGCATCAGTCCGCCGGCGTGATCCCAATGCAAGTGCGTGGTGATCACTGCATCCACTTCATCCGGAGCGATGCCGAGGCGTCGCAACGCGTGCAGCAGCTGCTCAGGCTCGCGCAGCCGTACCTGCTGGGCGCGCTTCTCGCTCAGCTTGTTGCCGATGCCCGTCTCGCACACGAGGACCCGCCCGTTTTTGCGTGCGATCAAGCAGACGCATGCGCAGTCTATGAGGTTGTTTTCGTCGGCGTGCTTCTGCTTCTCCCAGAGGACTTTCGGCACGACGCCGAACATCAGGCCACCGTCCGCCTTCCAGCGATCCGCGACCAGGATGTGAAGCTCTAGATCACCCAACCACACCGCCTTATATCCTCGTCTAAGTGCTGCCTTGCCGGGGGGCCGAAGCGTATCCGCGGTCACGACGGCCGGAGCCAACGAAGGGGTGGCGCGACGAGGAGCGCACTGGAGGTGCGCGACAAGTGAGCGCCGGGACCCCTGACGCAGGCTTCAGCGCCGGAGGCGCCCGGCCGTCTGGGCCGCGGAGGGGCGAGGAACCTCGGCGAGGGCAGCACTTCTAATGGGGGCGCCGGCGATCAGGACATCCGGCCTGACCAAGGACTACGGCATGCAGCGCGGGCTGTTCGACCTGGACCTCCAGGTGGCGCCGCAGGAAGTCTTCGGCTACCTCGGACCCAACGGATCCGGGAAGACCACCACGATTCGCCTGCTGATGGACATGATCCGGCCCACGCGCGGGACGGCGTTCATCTTCGGGCTCGACTGTGTTCGAGACTCGGTCGAGGTCAAGCGCAAGGTCGGCTACCTACCGGGTGACGTGCCCGATTTCGGCAGCCTGCACGGCGATGAGATCGTCGCGTACCTCGGCGGCATGCGCGGTGGCGCCGATCCGAAGCGAGTACGCACACTGGCCGAGCGACTCGACCTCGACCTGAGCCGCAGGTTTCGCGAGTACTCGAGGGGCAACAAGCAAAAGCTCGCGATCGTGCTGGCGTTCATGCACCGTCCGAGGCTGTTGATTCTCGACGAGCCGACCGCAAGCCTCGACCCACTGAATCAACAGGAGTTCTACCGAATGCTCCGCGAGGCGCGGGACGACGGCGCGGCGGTGTTTCTTTCCTCGCACGTCCTTTCTGAAGTCGAGCAGGTCTGCGACCGCGTCGGCATTCTTCGTGAAGGCCGTCTCGTCCGCGTCGTCGACCTCGAGCCTGGCCAGCCGCAGCTCGCGCAGCTCTTCCTCAGCTACTTCCCCGAGCCTGCGCCCAAAGCGCTGAACCCGTGATCGGGACGGTCCTTTTCGTCCGGTTGGGCCGCTGGGGCATCGCGGGATTCTCGGCGATCGCCTTCACGGCGACATTCGTGCAGACCACCGCCTTCTACACCCTCGCCGGTCACTCTGCATCGGATCAGGCCGCGTTCGGGGCCTCGATGGCCTCGATAGCCACTCACTTCTCGGTCCTGTTTGCCACCCCACTCCACCCTGAAACGGCCGGCGGTTACGTCTGGTGGCGTGGATTTCAGGCAGTCGCGATCCTGCTTTCGGTATGGGCGATGGCTTCGGCGACCGCGATGGTCCGAACCGATGAGAACCATGGACTTCTGGAGTCTGTACTCGCGAATGGTGTTCCGCGATGGGTCGTGATCGCGACGCGAGCGCTGGCGTTTGCAATCGGCGCCGGGCTCGTCTCGGCCGCGGCGGCGCTGGGTTTTGTGGCCGCCGTTCAGGCCGACGGTGGAGCCGTCGAAGCGCGAAGCCTGATCGAAGCGTGGCTTTTGATCGTGGCGCTGACGCTTTCCTGTTACGGCATATCGCTGTTGGTGGCCCAGCTTGTGTCCGCGCGGCTTGCTGCGGCTGCCGCTGCGATCGTCGTGCTCGCGCTTTTTCTCGACAACAGCTTGAGCCGGACCTTGGACTTGCTCGCCACCCCGCGATGGCTGTCCCCGTTT
>DATLKH010000003.1:0-8494 GCA_035538475.1 Candidatus Dormiibacterota bacterium
AAGCATTCCAGTCGATCAGCCGGTAGTCGTCACCCGGCGTGTAGCTGCGAAAATCCGCGAATTCAGGCGACCGGCCGCGGCTCAACGATCTGCGCTCACCGCCCATCTGTCCTTTGACGGCGCGCCGCACGACCATCGCGAGCGCCTCGAGGCGGCGAAGCAGGGGCGGCTCGAGCAAAGCCTCCACGCGTCACGCCCCAGCTTTTGCTTTGTCGGTCTTCTCCAGGATCTCGTCGATCAGCTGATCGGCGGTGACGTCGTCCGCCTCGGCCTCGAACTGCAGGAAGATGCGGTGTCGCAACGCCGGATGTGCGACCGCGATCAGATCGTCGAACGCGACGTTGTAGCGGCCCTCCAGCAGAGCGCGAACCTTGCTTGCCAGCACCAGAGTCTGCAACCCGCGGGGGCTGGCGCCAAAGCGTACGTAACGCTTGACGCTCTCGAGCTCGGTCCGCTCGGGGTGGGTCGAGGTGACGAGCTTGCCGGCATAAGCGAGCACGTGCTCGGCGATCGGAACCTCGCGGGCCACTTGCTGCGCGGCCAGGATCTCATCCGCACCGGCCACCGCCTTCAGCTCTGGAATCGAGGCCCCTGTGGTGCGGCGCGCGATCTCGAGCAGCTCTCGCTCGTCGGGGAAGGGCACGAGCGCCTTGAAGAAGAACCGGTCGAGCTGAGCTTCAGGAAGCGGATATGTGCCTTCGAGCTCGATTGGATTTTGCGTGGCCAGGACGAAAAACGGGACCGGCAGGGTTCTCGTCTCAGTCCCCACGGTGACTGTTCGCTCCTGCATCGCCTCCAGCAGCGCGCTCTGGGTTTTCGGAGTGGCGCGGTTGACTTCATCGGCCAGCACCAGGTTGGCGAACAACGGGCCGGCCTGATACTGAAATTCGCGCTTGCCCCTGTCCTCCCGAATCACGTTGGTGCCGACGATGTCAGCCGGCATCAGATCAGGTGTGAACTGAATGCGCGCGAACTTGAGCTGTAGAGCCTGACCCAGCGAGCGCACGAGGACGGTCTTGCCGAGTCCGGGCACACCTTCGAGCAACATGTGGCCGCCGCCGATCAGGGCGATCACGGTGTCGCGGACCAGCTCCTTCTGACCGACGATCAGCCGCGCTAGCTCGGTCTCGAGCGCTTGCGTGAGCTCCGTGACGCGCGCGGGGTCGATCTGCGGTTCTTCGGCGATCACTGAGCGGTTTCGCCCAGGCTCGAGAAGTACTGGCGGATGAGGTCGCGCTCGCTTCCTGGAATCAGGCTCTGGCCGGTCACGTCGAGAGCTGCCTGCTGATACTGCTGGATGACCTGCGTCAATGGAGTCATCGGAACGTCCTGTCCGGGACCGAGCGGCGTGGGATCGCTCTCCGACTCACTCGGCAGCGGCTGGCCGGGCACGTAGACGCGCTCGGTACCGGCGGCACCCTGGCCTGAGCCTGCGCCGGACCCGCTGTTTCCGACGCCGCCGGTGCCGCCGTTGCCGGCCCCGCTGCCGTTGCCGGTGCCTGTGCCCGTGCCCTGATTGTTGCCCGACCCGCTATTGCCACTTCCATTTCCCGGGCCGCTGCTCGGCGACGCGCCTGCGCCCGACGTGCCGCCGGCGCTCGTCGATTGGGAGCCGCCGGCATCCCGATCCGCCTGGCTCGCGAGCTGCTGGCGAGCCGCCTCCAATCCATTGATCGCGGACGCGATCTCTTGATCGCTGTTCTCCTGCTGCTGGAGCGACTCGAGCTGGCCGGCGAGGCTGTTCAACGACTGGCTCGCCGCGCTCAGATCACCTCTCGCGAGGGCGGATGAAGCCTGCTGCAGCGTCGACGCCATCTGCGGATCCTGCGCGTGCTGCGCCGCATTCGCCAGCGCCTTTGCAATCTCGGCTCTTTGCTCGGGAGTCAGGCTTTGCAGCTGACTGGCGAGCTGTCGGATCGACTGCGCACCCTTGGCCGGGCTTGCGTTCAGCGCCTGCGAAGCATTTTGTCCCGCCGCGGTCGTGCTCAGGCTCGCGGCGAGGTTCGATGCGGTGCTGGCGCGTGCAGGCGTCTGCGGGTCCGAAAGCTGGAGCAGCTGCTGCTCGGCCGGGGTGATGCTCTGCAGCGCCTGTCGTGGGTTGGGCGCCCCGGCGACTTTCGTTTCGGTGTCCTGCAGGATCTGCTGGACCTTGGGATCGACGGGCGGAGGACTCGGCTTGGCGGCGAGCTTCTTTTGAGTCGTGGAGATCGTGGCTGCCGCATGGCGTTGGGCTGTCTGGTCGGCATGGCGCTGCGCGATCACCGCGGACATCGGGTTCGGAAGCAGGATCAGAGCGGCCGCGGCCACCGCGATCGCGCCGGTGAGCAGGAGCTCTCTACGCCGAACGGCCAAGGGATAAGCAGAGGAGAGCCTCGCGCGAGCGGCGTGCGCAAGCGCGTCGCGTTGAAGTGATGCGTCCAGGGGCCCGTCTGCGGTGCGCCGCTCCCAAGCGGTCGACAGGCGCTCGTTCAGACCCAGTCGCAGGTCTGCATTGCGCATCAGCTTCATCGGGCTCGGCCGTCCGGCGATCCACATTGCCGCTGCGAGCGCAAAAGCCACCGGAATCCCGTATTCCGCGACGCGCACCCACTGCTCCAGCGGAGTCAGGCGTGCGGCGATCACGACCAGCAGCACCCAGGCTGCGCCCGCGAAGAAGGCGTGCACCGCGTATCGCGCCGCGCTGGAGCGCGCCGAGGAGCGGCGCAGCGTTCCGACCACCGATTCGAGGGTGGTCATGGCACCGCGACCGGTGCCGCCTCAGGCGGGCGCGCGAGGCGGAAGCGCCGGATCGGCGGCAGCACATAAGCTGCGAAGGCCAGCGCGATCGCGCAGATCACGAGCTGCATAACGAGGCTGGCCTGCCAGTACTGCCAGCCCTGGAACAGGCCTGTGGTCAGCTTCGTGTTCTGACCACCAGGAAAAGAGCTGTTGACGGTGACCGGTCCGGAAGTGCTGTAGCAGGAGGTCATCCCTCCAGGCTGTGTCACGCACTGGGCTCCGCCTTTCGAGTAGTACCCCCCTGATCCCTGCGAATAGCGCACGCCGTAGCCGGTGAGCGGTCCGTTGTACGCGATGGTGAACAGCGCCACCACAGGGCCGACCAGGCTGAACGCGGGCGGCGCGGGCGAGACCGCCGTAGCCGGATCCGCATCGACCGGAAAGAGCGCGCCGTACAGAAGCGTCCCAAGGATCAGGACGAATGCGGCTGCATAGGCGGCCACGGTCGCGGCCAGCGTACGCCGGAACATGCAGGAGAACGCAATTCCTACCACCCCGAGCATCAAGGCGGTGCCGAGCGAGACGGCAAAGGCTTCGACCATCTGGTCGAGCTCGATGCCGCCGAAAAGAAACACGAGGCTGAAGATCGGCACTGAGATTCCGAGCAGCAGAAGCACGAACGACATCGATGCCAGGAGCTTCCCCCAGATGATCGAAAACGGAGGAATCGGCGTCACGAAGAGCAGGTCGATAGTCTGCCGCTCACGCTCACCGGTGATCGCGCCCGACGTCAGGGCGGGAGTGATGAAGGCGAGCAGCGCGACCTGAAAAATGATCAGAAAGGTGAACAGCTGTTGGCCGTAGTTCGGCAGATTGCCGGGATTTAACCCGCCACTGTACGAGGATGCGGCCATCGCGGCGAACACTGCCCAGCCCAGCCCGCCGAGCAGAACGATGTAGATCGTGATCGCGAGTGTCGACCGCCAGGTGCGCATCCGCGACCGATACTCCTTGGCGACGATTGGATTCCAGAGCGCGCCGGCAACCGAGTGCATCAGACGTCCTCCGACGTGGCGCGCAGGAATGCATCCTCGAGTCCGCCTTCCACCGGCGAAAAGCTCGAGACCTTGATGCCCGCTTCGACCAGCGCGCCAAGGATGTCGGCCGCGGTCGACTCATCACCGTCGTACTCCGCCTCGATGGTGCCGTTCACGGAGTCGAGTCCGCGCACGCCAGCAAGCGGGGTGAGGACCTCGAGCGCCGCATCCTTTTCATTGAGCACCTTGATGCGCAGCTTGCGTCCGCTGGTCAGCCGCGCAATGACTTCGTTCACCGGTCCGGTGGCGCGCATGTGACCGCGATCGATGATCCCGATCATGGTGCAGAGCTCGGTCAGCTCGGGAAGGATGTGACTCGAGATGATGATCGTCTTGCCCATCCCCTGAAGCTCTTTGAGGATCTCGCGCATCTCGACCCGAGCCCGTGGGTCGAGGCCTGAAGCCGGCTCGTCGAGGAGCAGCACCGCCGGGTCGTGGACGAGCGCTCTGGCCAGGCATGCGCGCTGTTTCAACCCACGCGAGAGAGTGTCGACCGGCTGGTGCTTTCGGTCGGTCATGCCGATCAGAGCAAGCAGGTCGTCGATGATCTTCTGGCGCCGCGATTTGGGAATCCGGTAGCAAGCGGCATAGAAGTCCAGATATTCCGCCACAGTCAGCTGGTCGTACACACCGAAGAAATCGGGCATGTAGCCGATCCGCGTGTGCACTCTGTGCCGGTCTCTCGTGACGTCGGTGCCGTCGATGAACGCTCGACCTGACGTGGGCTCGAGCAGGGCGGCCAAGATGCGGAGGGTGGTCGTCTTGCCGGCTCCGTTGGGCCCGACGAATCCGAAGATCTCGCGCTCCGGGACCTCGAAAGACACCTGGTCGAGCGCAGCACGCGTCCCGTAGACCTTGGTGACGTTGTCGAGGGCGATCACGAGACGGCGCCTGTCAACGAGAGATAGCCCGACCAGAATGGGCCTTGAGAGCTGATCTTGAGCCTCACCATGCCGGTCGTCGGATCGACCGCCGAATCTGGAATGTAGGTCGCACCGGTTTCCGCGTAGTTCACGGCGATCCATTTGGACTGCGCCCAATCCCAGACCTGCCCCGTCACCGCCGGGGTCAGAGGGCCGGCCACCGGCTTTGGACCGCCGTAAGCGGGAGTCGCCGAGCTGATCAAGGCGTTGCCGAGGCGGACCCCGGGCGCAAGCGGAGGCGTGAACTCGTAGACGACGCTTCCGGATTGCGCCGTCAGCACTCCCGGCGGCCCGCCGCCCAACGAAAAGTCGCCGTTGATGTCGACCACCCGGCCCATCGCGATCCCGGAGGGAAGAGATCCGCGCCCGATCGTCGCGACAGGCAGCGTCACCATCACCGCATCTTGCGCGAATGTGCGCGGGTGACTGCCGCTGACGGTGATGTCCTGGAACGGCTGCTTGGTCCAGAGCACGACCGTCGGAGGAATGCCGGCCGTAAACCCGGCGTAACCCGTGCCGGGCAGGGTCGAGAAAACCGCGGTCCGGAGCTCGGCCTCGCGCTCGGCGTCGCCCTGCGCGTTGCGATAGGGCTGCGGCGGGCAGCACGTGTATGCGTTCGGATAGATCTGCGGATAGATTCCCGGGCCCGCAAACGGCACATAGAGACCAGGCGCCAGGCTGAAGGTCAAGCTCCCGCCGGGCGGCAGCGCTGGGAGCTTCACATAGTTGTTGCCCACCAAGACCACGCCATCGGTGAAGTTGATCGAAGAGTGGTTCTGGATCGTTCCGGTGACACTGCCGCCGATCAGCTGCGAAGTGCCCGTGATGTCAGGGGCGTTGGTGGTGCCTTCCGAAGCAAAACCGCGCGGCGTGAACGCGATCATCGACGGAAGCGTGATGCCACCGCTCGCCGTGTTGACTCGGATCATGGCGGGACCGCCGTCGGTCGGCTGACCGAAATACGTGTAAATCGGACTGATCTGCTTGTTGCGGGCGCCTGAAATCCCGACGTCGTAATCGCCCCGCGTTGGGGTGAGAAGCGAGTCATACGTCTCTTGATAGGCGTGCTGTGATCCCGGGGTCACATGGAGCACGGACACCTCGGTGGCCTGGGCGGCCGTGCCCTTCGTCGCCACGCCGGCGCCGTACGCGCAGCCGGATCCGATCAGCGCGATGGCCGGCACCGTGACCCAGGCGAGTGCTCTGCGGTTGACCGCGCGCAACACGAGGTAGTTGATCGGTCCGACCAGCAGGATGTACACGATCACCAAAGTGCCGATCAGCCACAACGCCGGCAGGTTCAGCGCGGGCAGGTTGGACAGCGCCTGCGCGAACTGTGACCCTTTCGCTGACAGTGAGTTGGCGAATCCGAATTTGGTCGGCATGCCGCTGGTTGCGATTGCTCCCGTGCCGTAGGTCGAGCGCACGAAAGCCTCGCGGAGCAGGTTGGTTGATTGCGCCCAGCCGGCAGCCTGCTCCTGATTCCAATCGAATGTGGCCATCGAAACCAGACCGAGGCCGACGTGCTTCTCGATCAGAAGCGGCTGATCGCCATCCGACATCCAAGTGGTGCCCTGCTTCGAGGTGCCGGTGGCAACCTCGACGCCAGTCAGGTCACCTGACGTGAGAACTCTCGATCCGGTCACGTTCATGGGAAGCAAGTCGGCCGGCAGGCCCGACAGGGTCTTGTGCCACGAGCCGCCGGCGCCCAAGAGAAGCGAACCTCCGTTGAGCACGAAGTCGTCGATGGCGCTGCGCTGCGCGGCGGTCAAGCTGTCGGTGGAGAAGTCGTCGATGGCGATGAGGTCGAATCCTCGGAGCAGCACGGCCGAATCGGGGAGGTCTGCGACCGAGATGTGGGCAACACCTGGCACCGAGCCTCCTGGGTGGAGGGCCCCGAGCTGGTCGAGCGTGGTCGGTTGATCCGACAGCACCCCGACGAGCAAGGACGCTGCGTTTGGCGTCGGCGCCTGCTGGCTGAAGATCACCCGCCCGTTCTGAACGATCCGGACGTCGATGCCCGATCCCACGTCGGAGGAGACGTAGGTCTTGAAGTGCTTGGTGGCGCCGGTACCAAGGCTTACCGGCGTCGCGTAGACGGCCGACGCGCCCAGCGGACCGCTCTTCACGCCGTACGTTCCGTTGCTCTGGAGTTCGAGCGTGCCGTCGAAGTCGGGTCCGCTGTTCGTGATGTCGACCGATACCGGCATCCACTGGCCGAGCTTCGCAACGTTCCGATAGCCGACCTGGACGGAAACGTTGAGTGGGGAACCGGCCGCCTCGACCGCGATTGGGGTGGAGAATGCGACGGCCGCGCAGACCGCTATCACCCACGCGCCCATACGGCGGCAGCTGCGTGTCATGTAACTCTCTTAAACGGCCTGCCGGCCAAATCGTAATACTCGGCCAGCCAAAGCCAGCGCCACAGCCCGGGCCGAGCTGGAAGCGCTACCGGCGGCGCGTAAGGGAGGCGGCGTCTGCTTCTGCCAGGTCGGTCAAGATGTGGCGCTTCGTCATCTTCTTGATCCTGGCCGCCGGCAGCTCGACCACCGAGCCGTCAGAGCTGCGTTTTACGGCAAGCCCATGGAAGATGTCCGCGCTCTGGTCGCCGATCACTTCCTCGGTGGTTCCGATCTCCGCCCCGCCGGCGGTCACGACCGGCGTGTCCAAGCTCAGGTTCGTCCAGGCGACCGGAGTCTCGTCGTCGAACATGCCAACCACTCTAAAAGACGGATAACGTTCAAGATTGAGGAATGAGCAATTACAGCCCTCTCCTGGCCCTTTTCGCACTGGCGCCGCGGCTGCGCCGCGCCTCGAACCGCGCGGTCAGCGTGTACTTGCCGGCCCGCTCGGAGGGATATGACGCTCGCTTTTACGACATTGAATTTCGCGATCTCCTTCATCGTTACCACGACCGGTTGAGCCCGAAAGACAGGGAATTGATGGAGTACGAGATGCGAAGGATTCGCAATCACGTCGCAGTGGTTCGCCCGTCGGGCGGTCCGGCCTTCGCGGGATTCGGAGATGAACCGCGTGGAGTGCTCGAGCTCGTCAAGCTGCGTGCCGAGACGGACGAGCGCCTGGAAGTCGGTGAGCTCCTGTTCGCTCCGATCTTTCGGCAGCTCGAGCAATTTCCCCCATCCCTGGTCGCAGTCGTCGACAAAGAGCACGCCAAGCTGTTCGGTGCCATCCTCGATGACGTGATTCCGCTCGAGCAGGTCGACGGCGCCGAGGTCCGGCACAGTCGGGCCGGCGGCACGTCGGCGTCGAGCAATCAGCGCAAGGCGGACAACAAGGCCAAGGCAAATCTCGAAGCCGCGGTCAAGAGCGTCGAGCGGGAGATGAGCTCGGGCGCTTACGTCAATCTCTACGTCGCTGGTCCTGAAGAGGCGCGTGCGACATTCGAGCGCATGCTGCCTGATCGACTGAAGAAGTCGGTCGCCGGCCACGTCACTGTCTCGCTCGACTCCTCCGAGTTGAAGCGAGACCTGCGGGAGAAGATGGTGAAGATCCCCGCGAAGTCAGAGGCTGCGCCGTAACCTAACGCAGCACGATCTGCGTCTGGGTGACTTTGGCGACCAGCTTTCCAGACTGATCGCGAACGGCGGTCTCGACGACGATTGTGGTGCCGCCTCGGTGCAGCGGCGTCGAGGTCGCGGTGACACGGCCTTTGCGGACTGCTCCAAGAAAGTTCGTCTTCGATTCGATCGTCGCCGTTCCGGTCGCTCCCTCGGGAAGATTGAGCATCGCGCACGC
>DATLKH010000004.1:0-2534 GCA_035538475.1 Candidatus Dormiibacterota bacterium
TGACCTCGCCGGCCTTGCGCGCCTCGGCTTCGGCGACGCCCTCGATCGTCTCCGCCGGTTCGCCCTTGTCGACCCCGAGGTCCGCGAGCGCAACCTGTTTGATCTCTTTCGAACGCGCGGCCATGATGCCTTTGAGCGACGCGTAACGCGGCTCGGCGATCGCGGCGGTGACGGTCACCAGGCATGGCGTCGAAGCTTCGACGACCTGGTATCCGTCGGCGGTCTGGCGGTGCACCTTGATCGTCGAGCCGTCGACATCGACCTTCTTCGCGAAGGTGAGCTGAGGGACTCCAAGCAGCTCCGCGAGCATTGGCGGGACCATGCCCGTGCTGCCGTCGTAAGACTCGGTCGCGCAGATCACGAGGTCCGGCCCTTCTTTCTTGATCGCGGCTGCGAGGACCTTCGCTGTCAGCAGCGCGTCGGCGCCGGCCAGCGACGCATCCGATACGAGGACGGCGCGGTCCGCGCCCATCGAGAGCCCTTTGCGGATCGCGTCCTTGGCGCGCTCCGGGCCCATCGAAACGAGGATCACCTCGCCGCCGTGGGCCTCCTTGAGCTGCAGGCCTTCCTCCACGCCGCACTCGTCGCCGGGGTCGAGAACGGCCTCCTTCTCGCGGGAGATCGTGTTGTCCGCTTCGAGGCTGAAATTGGAGTTTGGATCCGGTACTTGCTTGACGGTGACGACGATTTTCAAAGACTTGCGCTCAATTATCGCTGGGCACCGAGAGTGGCATGGAAGCGCTCCAAGTCTGCGGGCGTGTTGAGGCTCTCGAACTGCGCTGGGTCGAGGTCTTCCAGCCAGGTGACGTCGAGGTGCTCGACCACGTCGTGGGCGACGTAGTTGCCCATGTCGAGCGCGCCCGAGATCGCCGGCAGCGCGGTCTTGCGATAGGCGCCGCAGACGGGCTCGAAGAGACCGTCATGTCGGGGGATGGCCGCATCGCTGCTTCCGGCGGCAGCCACCACAATCTCTGCTGTCGACCGCTCGACGTAAGGCATGTCGCAGGCCACCGCGAACACGACCTGGTTGTGGGCAGCGAGCAGTCCGACCTCGAGTCCCGCCAGTGGCCCCGCGTGGCGCTTGCGGTCGAATACGACCCGATACGGAATCAGCTGCTCCATCTGCTCGGGCTCGCTGAAGGAGACCATCAACTCCGAGAACGCCCCAGCGAGCCGGTCCACCACGTAGCGAATCAGGACCGTGTTCCCCACCTCTATCCACGGCTTGGGCCGTCCCATGCGCCGGCTCTGCCCTCCGGCGAGCACTAGCAAGGTGGCTTCCATGTTCAGCGCCCCCCGCGCAGTGCGTTTGTTATCAGGGCCTGGAGATCCCTGGCCTCGCTTCTGGCCGAGGTGTACGTCCCTGCGACCACGACCACCCAGATGAAGGCGCCGTAGGCCAGGAAAACAGCGGATTCGAGGAGGCGCGATCTGTCGAAAGCCGCGGCCAGGATCACCTGCGCGAGCTGCCCGATCACCACGAACACAAAAGCCAACACGAAGAAGACCTTCGTGAAGCGCGGCCGCTCGATGCGCACGTGCGCGACGCTAGCGATCGTCACGCGCGCCTGCACGAATTGATTCACGAGCCCACCGCGGCGCACGACGATCACCGACCCATCCAGTGCTTTGCGCCCCCGCATACGGCCCGACCCAGGCACCAATGCGGCGGTGGCTCTTGCGGCTCCGAGGTCTGTCGTGACGTCGAAGTCCAGGTGCCACCACGGATCGAGCCACCCAGGAAGCCTCACGGGACAGAAATTACAGTTAAGCGATCTTGAAAGCGGTCGACTTTCACGTCCACCTCCCCACACCTGAGTGGCTGGACGTCTCGATGCAGGGTTATATCGAGGCGGCGGAGTCTTACTTCCGCTCCAAGGTCGCGCGCAAGACGCTCGAGGAGCTGGCGCGTGAGTACGACTCTCTGGACGTGGTCGCGGTGCTGCTGGCGTGGGACGCGGAGACCGCGACCGGCCGCCCACGGGTGCCCAACGACCTCGTGGCTCAGGCGGTCCGCGACTTTCCCAAGACGTTCGTCGGGTTCGGAAGCGTCGACCCGCTGAAGGGTGGCCGAGCTGTCGCCGAACTGGACCGAATCGCCGAGCTCGGCCTCAAGGGCGTGAAGCTCCATCCGTCCCTTCAAGCATTCGCACCCAATGAGGAGCGCTACTGGCCGCTCTACGAGAAAGCGCAGGAGCTCGGCCTGATCGTGCTTTTCCACACCGGAACGAGCGGCATCGGCGCGGGCCAGCCCGGCGGGCAGGGAATCCGCATCGACTACGCGCGGCCCATCTGGCTCGACGCACCGGCCGCGATGTTTCCCGACCTCAAGATCATCGCTGCGCACTTCGGCTATCCGTGGCACCTCGAGTTGCTGGCGATGGCGCTGCACAAGACCAACATCTACATCGACATCTCTGGCTGGTCGCCGCGCTACATCCCTCTGGAGGTGATGCGCGACATGAAGGGCAGGCTGCAGGACCAGTTTCTCTTCGGGAGCGACTACCCCTTCATCCAACCCAAGCGGTGCATCG
>DATLKH010000005.1:0-5009 GCA_035538475.1 Candidatus Dormiibacterota bacterium
CGCGGCAAGCAGGTCGTGGCGCTGGTCGAAATCAAAGCTCGGGGCGACGAGCAGGCCAACATCGGTTGGGCGAGGGCGCTCGAGGAAGCGAACGTCCACGTCGTCTATGGGTTGCTTGGATTGAAGACCCATGCCAAGGTGACGCTGGTCGTGCGGCGCGAAGGCCAGCACATCCAGCACTACCTGCACGTCGGCACGGGCAACTACAACCCGAACACAGCGCGCATCTACGAAGACATCAGCCTGATGTCAGCCGACTCAGACCTCGGCAGCGACATCACCGAGCTGTTCAACTTGCTCACGGGCTACAGCCGGCAGAATCGCTACCGCAAGCTGTTGGTCGCTCCGACCAACCTGCGCTCGGGCATCACGCGCTTGATCGAGCGCGAAGGAGTCGTCGGCGGCCGGATCATCATCAAGGTCAACAACCTGGTCGATCAGGAGATCATCGACGCGCTGTACGACGCCTCACAGAAAGGCGCGCAGGTCGATCTCCTGATACGAAGCATGTGCTCGCTCCGCCCTGGCGTCCCCGGTCTCTCCGAGCGGATCCGCGTGCGCTCAATCGTCGGCCAGTTCCTGGAGCACTCTCGTGTTTTCAGCTTCGGCAACGGGGGTAGGCCCGAGTACTATCTCGGCTCCTCCGACTTGATGCCGCGAAACCTCGATCGCCGGGTCGAGGCGGTGGTTCCCGTGACCGATCCGAAGCTGTGTCTGCGCCTGCAGGAGATCCTCGACGTGTCGCTCGCTGACGACGTGCTGGCATCTGAGCTCGGACCCGACGGCGCGTGGCGAAAAGTGCCGACGGTGCGTGGCCTGAACTCGCACGAGCACTTCAAAGAGATGGCCCTTGCCAGTGCTCATGGCAACGGAACTGGGGTCTCGGTCGCGCACTAAGCTCTAGCGGGATGCTGGAGCGCGAAGTCAAGCTGGGCGCGGGCCCGGCGTTTCACCTGCCGGATCTCGCCGGTGTGATCGACGGAGTGGCGGTCGCCCCGACGGAGACGCTCCGCATGGAGACGATCTACTACGACACGCCCGATCTTCGCCTGGCGCGCTGGGGTGTCTCGCTGAGGTGGCGAGCGGGGGAGGGTTGGACTCTGAAGCTGCCGCCCATGCCAGGACCGCAAGGGCAGCAGGACTCAGTGCTCGAGCGCGACGAGCTCACCTTCGACGGGAGCGCGCGAAAGCCGCCGGAAGGGGCGCTCGAAGTGGTGCGCGCATATGTGAGGAATTCGGATGTTGTCCCGGTGGCTCGCTTGGCGACGGTGCGCCGGCGCGTCCGTCTGGTCGATCCGACCGGGGCCCGTGTTGCCGAGGTGGTGGACGACGAGGTCTCGGTTCGCGACGGGCGGCGAGTGGCGGCCCGGTTCCGCGAGATCGAGGTCGAGGTTCCAGGTGAGAACGGATCCGACGGCGTCATGGCGCCGCTGGTCAGCCGCCTGCGCATCGCCGGAGCGGGCGCACCTGATCCAACACCCAAGCACATCCGCGCCATCGGTCCGCGCGCCAACGAACCGCCCGAGGTGTGGGCACAGCCGCTTCCGCCCAATCCCGCGGCGAAGGACGTGATCAAGAGCGCGCTCGCTGAGTCGGTTGCGGCCCTGCTCCATCACGACCCATTGGTGCGCACCGGCAAAGACCCAGAGGCGGTGCATCAGGCTCGCGTGTCGACCCGCAAGCTGCGCTCGAACCTGCGGACGTTCTCGTCGCTCCTCGATCCGGAGTGGACCGAACCGCTACGTTCGGAGCTCGGCTGGCTTGCGATGGGCCTGGGCGCGGTTCGTGACCGCGAGGTCCTTCTCGACCGGCTGCGCGAGCGCGCTCGCACGCTTCCGCCGTCCGATGCGAGGTCCGCGAATGCGCTCCTTCAGCTGCTCGCCAGTGAGATCGATGGATTGCGTAAGAAGCTGAAGGTCGACCTCGATTCGCAGCGCTATGTGGACCTGCTCGAGCGCTTGGTCGCTGCGTCGCATTCGCCGGCGACCCTACCCGAGGCTGATCAGCTCGCGGTGGGCGTGCTGCCCGCCCTCGCGACCACACCCTGGCGCCGCTTGCGCTCCGCGGTGCGGCAGCTGCCGGAGACACCGTCAGATCCGGAGCTCCACCGCATTCGCATCCTGGCCAAGCGCGCGCGTTATGCGGCCGAGGCGGTCACTCCAGTCGCAGGAGCGCATGCGGCCGCCTTTGCAAAGGCGGCGGCGAAGTTGCAGACCGTGCTCGGTGAGCATCAGGACGCTGTCACCGCGCAGGCCTGGCTGCGTTCAGTGCGGGTCACGGGGCGCAAGGCTTTTGTGGCCGGCGAGCTGATCGCGCTCGAGGGCGTTGCGGCCAACAGCTCGCGCGCCGGCTGGCCAAATGTCTGGAACTCGCTCGATCGCAAACGTAATCGGGACTGGATGCCATAGCGACCTTTTACGTAGTTCGCCACGCCAAGGCGGGAAGTCGCAGCCACTGGTCGGGTGACGACAAGCTGCGTCCCCTGAGCAAGAAAGGAAAAAAGCAGGCGGACAAGCTGGTTTCGGTCCTGGCGCCTTACGCGATTTCGGCGATCTTCTCGAGTCCATACCTGCGCTGCCTGCAGACCGTCGAACCGCTCGCCCGCGCGCACAGGATCGCGGTGCGGCCCGCGCCCTCGCTCGTCGAAGGCCAGGGACTCGCAGGACTCGGCGCGTTCTTCCGTGATCCGAAGCTCGACGAGGTCGTGTTGAGCACGCATGGCGACCTCATGTGGGAGCTCGTCGAAGATCTGGTGCACCGCAACGTGATCAAAGCCGGTGCAGGTGGAATCGAGAAAGGGTCGATGTGGATCGTCCAGGTCGAAGACGGATCTCCAACCGAAGCGCGCTACGTGGCCGCCCCTTGATCGAACAGCTGCGAGCCGAGATGCGCAAGGCTGCAAATCCGGGAAAAGCGGCAGGCATGCAGGCGTACATGAAATCCACGATGCCGTATTACGGGGTGAGTCTTCCCGGCGTGCGTGTCATCTCGAAAAGAGTCTTCGCGAACAAGCTGTCATGCGCCGAATGGCGGGACACCATCCTCGACCTGTGGCGCACCGCACAGCATCGCGAAGAGCGATATGTCGCGCTGCACTTGCTGCGTGACCATCGGTATCGGGACTGCATCACGCCGCATGTCATGCCGGTGATCGAAGAGCTGATCGTTACGGGCGCGTGGTGGGACCTGGTCGATGAGACAGCTCACGTCGTCGGCGATCTGCTGCGCAAGAATCCAAAACAGATTCGGCCGCTGATGCGCAAATGGAGCACGGACTCCAATCTCTGGAAGCGCCGCGTCTCGATCATCTGCCAGCTCGACTTCAAACGCCAGACGGACCTCGTGCTTCTCTACTCGAACATCCAGGCCAATTTCGCCGACCGCGATTTCTTCATTCGCAAGGCGATCGGTTGGGCGCTGCGCCAGTACGCCTGGACCGATCCTCAGGAGGTCGCGCGCTACGTGCGCGAGCACGAAGCCGAGCTGAGCTCGTTGAGCCGGCGCGAAGCGCTCAAGAACATCGCCAATGCCGGATCGTCGCGACGATCCGGGGTTTTGGCGCGCGACGATGCGTCTCCGTCCGGACCATCCGTGATTTCGCCATCGGGCGGGCGTTAACTTACCCCTGATGACCGTGACGCTCCGGGGCGCCGGCCTGACCGAGAAGCAGGTGGTCGCGGTGGCTCGTCACGGCGAGAGAGTGGCGCTGGCGCCGGCCGCCCGCACGCGCATGGAGCGAAGCCGGACCCGTGTCGAACGGGCCGCCATCTCTCGCGAACCCGTTTACGGTGTCTCCACCGGATTCGGCGCGCTCGCAGGCACGCGCGTTGCGCCGCTGCGCCAACCCGAGCTGCAGGTCGCCCTCATCCGCTCGCACGCCGCCGGCGTCGGTCCGCCCGTCGACGAGGAAGTCGTGCGGGCAACAATGTTGCTGCGTGCGCGCACGCTGGCCATGGGATTGTCAGGCGTGCGGCCCGTGATCGCCGAAGCCCTGATCGCGATGTTGAACGCAGATGTGACTCCAGTGGTGCCCCGATATGGGTCGGTCGGATGTAGCGGCGACCTCGCGCCGCTGGCGCACATCGGCCTCGCATTGCTCGGCGAAGGCGACGTGGTCGATGCACAGGGCGCGCGCAAGCCCGCGGCTCAAGCGCTCAAGTCCGCGAAGCTCAAGCCGGTCAGGCTCGAATCCAAGGAAGGTCTGTCGCTCATCAACGGCACGGACGGAATGCTTGGCATGCTGCTGCTCGCGTGCACTGACGCCGAGCTGGTGTTCCGCACCGCCGACGTGACGGCGGCGATGTCAGCTGAGGCGCTGCTCGGCACCGATCGCGCATTTGCCGCGAAGCTGCAGGAGATTCGGCCGCATCCGGGACAGGTCGCGAGCGCATCCAATCTGGTG
The DNA here is from genome assembly GCA_035538475.1 of Candidatus Dormiibacterota bacterium. GTDB lineage: Bacteria > Chloroflexota > Dormibacteria > Dormibacterales > Dormibacteraceae > 40CM-4-65-16. The sequence goes on from DATLKH010000005.1 coordinate 4,403, forward strand.
AAACTGCTAAACGGATCGCAGATCGTCGCTTCGCACCGTCACTCACACCACGCAGTCCAGGACTCATATTCGGTGCGCTGCAGCCCGCAGGTTGCCGGCGCGGCGCGCGACACGCTGCGCTTCGCGCGCGAGGTTGCGGAGATCGAGCTTCTGTCGACGATCGACAACCCGGTCGTGATGGACGACGGCGAAGTCGAATCGAACGGCAACTTCCACGGAGAACCATTGGCGTTCGCCGCCGATTTCCTCGCCATCGCCGCCGCCGAGGTGGGTGCGATCGCTGAGCGGCGCGTCGACCGCCTGCTCGATCCGCATCGCTCGCAAGGCTTGCCGCCGTTTCTCGCCGAGGAGCCCGGCGTGAACTCGGGTTTGATGGTCGCTCAGTACACGGCGGCGGCGCTGGTCGCTGAGAATCGCAGGCTCGCGAATCCGGCAAGCACCGACTCTGTGCCGACGTCGGGCATGCAGGAAGACCACGTGTCGATGGGCTGGGGCGCAGCGTTGGAGTTGCGCACCGTGATGCAGAACGTGGTTTCGATCCTTGCGGTCGAGCTGTGCTCGGCCGCGCGCGCTCAAGACCTGCGCCGCCCCCTCGAAGCGTAGCCCG
>DATLKH010000006.1:0-8092 GCA_035538475.1 Candidatus Dormiibacterota bacterium
CCGGACTGACGATGGCGGAGTACTTCCGCGACGAAGAAGGCGCGGACGTGCTGCTGTTCATCGACAACATCTTTCGTTACCTGCTCGCGGGGTCTGAGGTGTCCGCGCTGTTGGGCCGCATGCCCTCGGCGGTCGGCTATCAACCCACGCTCGCCAGCGAGATGGGCGAACTGCAGGAGCGCATCACCTCCACGCACAAGGGGTCGATCACCTCGGTGCAGGCGGTTTACGTTCCGGCCGACGACTACACCGATCCAGCGATCCAGACGGTGTTCGCTCATCTCGGCGCCACGCTCACATTGCAGCGCTCGCTGGTCGAAATCGGAATTTACCCCGCGGTCGATCCGCTCAGCTCATCGAGCCGTTTCGTTGAACCGTCGATCGTCGGGCAGGATCACTTCGACGCCGCCAACGGCGTGAAGAAGATCATGCAGCGCTACAAGGACCTGCAGGACATCATCGCCATCCTCGGCATGGAAGAGCTGTCTGAGGACGACAAGCAGGCGGTGTCGCGGGCTCGTAAGGTGCAGCGCTTTCTATCGCAACCTTTCAACGTGGCGCAGCGGTTCACGGGACGCGAAGGCAAGTACGTGCCGCGCGAGGAGACGGTGCGCGGATTCAAAGAGATACTGGAAGGCAAGCACGACGATCTGCCCGAGCAGGCCTTCTACATGGTCGGCACGATCGATGAAGCTCGCCAACAAGGCGAGCAGATGAAAAAACAACAGTGAAGTACCCGTTACGAGTCGTGAGCGTCGAGCGGAGCCTTTTCGAAGGCGAAGTCGAATTCATGATCGCCAACGGCGCTGACGGCGAGCTCGGCGTTTTGGCGCGCCACGCGCCCCTGATGACAATCCTGAAGCCCGGGCCGCTGCGCATCCAGGAGACGTATGGCGGCGAAGAGCAGGTGCTGTTCGTCGGCGGAGGTTTCCTGGAAGTTCTTCCCGAGCGTGTCACCGTGCTGGCAGATGTGGCCGAGCACGCGGCCGATATCTCGATCGAGCAGGCTGAAGAAGCGCGGCGGCGCGCCCAGGAGAAGCTCGCGGGCACCTTGAGCGCGGCCGAGGAAGTCGAGTTCCAGAACGCGCTTGCGATGGCCGAAGCCCGACTCCGCCTGGCTCGCACGCGCCGCGGCGCCGGATAACAAGAGTCCCTTACGTTTAGTCGGTGATGGCCAGCGCGCAAGGGCGGAGCAAGCACGCCATTCGCATCAAGGGCGGGTCTGAGCTCACCGGCGCCATCTGCGTCAGTGGCTCGAAGAACGCAGCCCTGCCGGAGATGGCCGCCGCGCTTCTGACCAAAGAGCCGATCACGCTGCACAACGCGCCAAAGGTCACCGACACCGTGGTGATGAGCGAGATCATGCGGTGGATCGGCGGCAAGGCCTCGGGGGCTGGGACGATCGCGATGGACATGTCGTCCGCGACCAAGAGCGAAGTGCCGGATGAGCTGGGGCGTCGAATGCGGGCCACGATCTTGATGCTCGGTGCGCTGCTCGGTCGGTTCGGTCATGCACGGGTTCCGCGGCCCGGCGGCGACGATATCGGCGCGCGTCGCGTCGATCAGCATCTGCGCGGCCTTCGGGAGATGGGCGCCCATATCACCGAAACCGACGACGAGATCGTTGCCGAAGCGGAGCACATCAAAGGCGGACGGGTGGTGTTCGATCTCCCGACCGTCACGGGGACCGAGAACATCCTTCTGGCCGCGGTAAAGGCTGAAGGCCGCACCGAAATCTTCAACGCGGCGCGCGAGCCCCACGTGCAGGATCTGTGCCGATTGTTGATCAAGATGGGAGCTCACATCGAGGGTGTCGGCACAGAGCGCTTGATCGTCGAAGGTGCGAGCGAGCTGCACGGCACGGAGCACGCTGTGATCGCCGACTACCTCGAAGCAGGCACGTATGGGATTGCGGTCGCCGCCGCCGGTGGTGAGCTCCAGCTGGACTGCAGCCGCCCTCAGGACCTGCAAATCCCGCTGCTGAAGCTGGAGCAGGCAGGCGCGCATGTCGACATCGGCGACGGATGGTTTCGCATTCGACGTCGATCGGGGACGCGACTCAATCCTGTCGACATGTCGACGTGGACGTATCCCGGCTTTCCGACCGACCTGCAAGCGCAGTACATGGCGCTGATGACTCAGGCGCATGGCGACAGCGTGATCTCCGAATACGTGCACGAGAACCGCTTTCAGCACGTGCGCGAGCTCTCCAAGATGGGAGCGGACATCCACGTGACAAGCCGGCTGCACGCCTTCGTCCGCGGACCGAGCCGGCTGCGCGGCAGCGACGTCGAAATCCCAGACATCCGATCGGGCGCCGCGCTCGTGATCGCGGGACTGTGCGCCGAAGGCGAAACTCTGCTCCACAACGCCTGGCACGTCGAGCGCGGATATGAAGAGATCGTGCGCAAGCTCGCGTCCGTGGGGGCGGAAATCGAGACGGTCGGTGACGAAACCGGCGCCGAGCGCTCATTGCAGACTTACGAATAGACTCGGCGGAGCTTGTCCCTTCTGTCGCGCAAGATCGGCATCGATCTCGGCTCGTCGACCGTCCTGATCTACATCAAGGGCGAGGGCATCGTCGTCAACGAGCCTTCGCTGGTCGCGGTGAATCGAGAGGGCACGCGAGTTCTCGCCATCGGCAAGCAAGCGTTCGAGATGATCGAGCGCGCACCGAATTCGATCCGAATCGTCCGCCCGATACGCGAAGGCGGCATCGCTGATTTCGCCGTCACAGAGGGGATGCTGCATTACCTCGTCGCGCGTGTGCATGGCCGTCAGCGCCTGTTCAAGCCGGAGATCATGGTCTGCGTTCCATCCGGCGTGACCTCGGTCGAGCGAAGGGCCGTGACGGAAGCCGTGATCTCGGCTGGGGCCCGGCAGGCGTGGCTCATCGACGAACCTCTCGCCGCCGCGATCGGAGCCGGCCTGCCGATTGCAGAGCGGCGTGGGAATGCGGTCTGCGATATCGGCGGCGGGACGACCGAGATCGCCGTGATCTCGATGTCGGGAACTGTGGTGGAGCATTCCATCCCCGTGGGCGGCAATCGCGTCGACGAGGCGATCGCGGCCTACATGCAGCGCACGCACAACCTATCGATCCCCGATCGGACTGCCGAAGAGCTGAAGATCGCAGCCGGCGCCGCGGTTTCGATGAAACAGCCGTTGGTGACCGAGGTTCAGGGTCAGGACGTGGGTTCGGGAACGCCGAAGAAAGTCGAAGTCACTTCCAACGACGTCGCCGAGGCGATTCAGGAGCCACTGCGCTTGATCGCCGGCGCCGTCAGGAGCGTGCTCGAGGAGACGCCCCCGGAGCTGGCCGCCGACATCTTCGATCGAGGCATCGTCCTGACCGGCGGCGGAGCGCAGCTGCGCGGGCTCGACCGCTACGTATCGATGCACGCCGGCGTTCCCGCGATGGTGGCGGACGAGCCGCAGACCAGCGTGGTTCGCGGCACCGGACTTGCCCTCGAGAACTTCGAGGTCCTCAAGCGCAACCAAAGTTATCTCCGTTGAGCTCCCGCTCGAATGTCGGCCGCCGCGTGGTGGTCGACGGGTCGGGGCTGGAGCGGCCGCGAGCCGGCGTTGGCGTCTACACCGCGGAAATCCTTCGCGCCCTGGCCGTCGATCGCCCGGACGCGGAATTGATCACGTTCGGTCCAAGAGGCGGCTCGACGTACGTGCCTGCCGCGTCCTATCGCCTGCTCCCGCAGGCACGGTTGATAGGTCGCCACCTTCGCTGGCCGGCGATGATCCGGTCGCTGAAACCCGACGCGTACTTCGGGCCTGCAGGCGCCCTGCCGCTCGCACGAGTCGGCTGCCCGTCGGTCATCACGGTGCATGACCTCGCCATCTACCGGAATCCAAAGTGGTTTCCTGGCCGTCAACCTCTGAGCACGCGCCTGGTGGTGCCGCGGTCTGTGCTGCGGGCGGACGTGGTCATCTCCGTGTCAGAGAACACAGCCAGGGACATCGAGGACATCTTCGGTCTGCAGGCAAATCGCATCGAAGTCGTGCATCACGGGATCTCTCCACGGCTCAAACCACTGGGCGGCGACGTGCTGCGCGAGGCGAGAGCCAGGCTCGGGCTTCCCGAACGATTCATCTTGTTCGTCGGCACAGTCGAGCCCCGCAAGAATCTCGACACTCTGCTCGAGGCGTGGGTGCTGATGCGCGACCGTCCCCACCTCGTCGTGGTGGGCTCGTGGGGATGGCTGTACGAAGACATTCGCGCGAGGATGGAGCGGCTGGGTCCCAGGCTCCATCATCTCGACTCGGTCGATCCGTCCGAGCTGCCCGCCATCTACAACCTGGCTCGCGTGCTTGCTCACCCCGCCTGGTATGAAGGCTTCGGGCTGCCGCCGCTCGAAGCCATGGCCTGCGGCACGCCGGTCGTGGTCTCAGACCGGTCGAGCTTGCCCGAGGTGGTGGGCGATGCCGCCCTCATCGTGCCCGCCGACGATCCCGAGGCTTGGCGTAGGGCACTCGAACGGGTCTTGGAAGACACAGATCTTTCAGCCGACCTGCGGCGCCGCGGGATTCTTCGGGCCGCTCAGTTCACGTGGAGTCGTGCGGCGCAGCTGACGTGGCGCGCCATCGACGGCGCCGTCAAATCAAGGGCCGCTTGAACCTCACCGGCGTGCCCATGTGGGACGCGACATCGTCGTCGTAGACCAAGACCGTGAAGCGACCGAATTGATACGTCGCCGTGACGTGGTCGAGCGTCGGAGGCGGAGCGTGATTGAGGCGATACATGTAGGTGTCGACAAGGATGAAACTCGGCCCGCTGTGTCCGCTATACCAGTCGCTGACGCTGTTGTAGGCGTATGGGCAGACCGCTCCTTGCGGCGGCGGTCCACACGTATCACCTTCGGTGACAAACCACTCCGTTACCGGATAGACGTGAACATGAAAGTCGGTCTTCAGTGACAGGGGCGACGCTTCGTCATATGCCGCGTAGCCGTACGACAGACCGTGCGAGTCGAGAAAGGAGATTGGTGCGTCGAGGGCGAAGCTGAAAATGGGTTCGAAGTTGCCGGCGCGCGCATCGCGATCTACTGATGCGGCATTCGTGAGGATCAGCAATGCGGCGGGCGCCGCCACGATCGCGCCGCGGATTGCGCGATCACCAACCCATAACGGAACGGTGGCCGCGGCAACAAAGAACATCGATACGAGATAGCGCGAAGAGGTTTCAAGAAAATCGGCGGGTATGTCGCTCAGCAGGAACGCCGCCGCGACAAACACCGCCGTAAAGGACCAGAAGGCGAGCGTCGCCAGCAGCGGCGCAGGCATGGTGCCGCGCACAGACCGAATCAGCCACACCATCGCTACGAGAATCCCGGCCAGCAACACCACGCCGAGCGCGATGCCGAGGGCAGACCCGTTTTCGTTGCCCGCGACTTCGAAGACACCGCTCGCGAGCTGACGCACGTTGCCGGCGAAATGCTCGCGCGTGACGAAGTGGGTGAGCCCTCTGGGAAATGAAGAGGTAAAGCCCAGCGCCCGGCCACCAACCACGGTCGCGCCGGCGGACAGCACCGCGGTCAGGGCCATCACGCCGGCGGCGGCCAGGCGGCGTCGCGTGACTTCTTTGGGTCGAGCCCACCGCCCCAGGACCAGCGCCGCCACGATCGGGGCATCGCCAGTCGGGCCGAGCAGCGGATCGGATGCGGTCAGAAAGCCGACGGCCAGTCCAACCGCGACCGAGACCACAACGAGCAGCCGCCGGCTTGCGCCGGTGGTCAGGAGCCAGGCCAGGTAGGCGGCGCAGAGTGCCGCTCCAAACCACGTCGTGCCGTGATAGGCCTGGGCCACCTCGGTGCTCAACGCGAGCGGCGAGGCGGCAACGCTGAGCGCAGCCGCGAGGAAGGCCGCATAGAGTCCGGCCAGGCGCCATGCCGCCCAGGCAATGGCCGCGACCGTCAACGCGGCCATGAAAGACGGGGCGTATTCCCAGACGGTCACATGGAACGGGAGAGGCCGGGTGGCGAGGTCGAACCAGAAGTACCCGAGCTGGATCACGACCGCGCGGTGGGGAAGGCCGGCGGTCCCGACCCACTCGGCGATCGCCATCTGCGAGACGTAATCCGCGTTCCACGTCAGCTGGCCGACGATGTCCGGCAGCCGGCGGACCACGACGAAGACATAGACGCAAGCTGCGGCGACTGGCGCCCACCGAATGGCGCCGAGCAGCCGCCCGAAACTCACGATATGAGCTCTCGAATCACACCTGCGACGCCCGCCGCGGACCGATCCCATGTGAACTTCGCGGCGCGCGCTCGGGCGGCACGGGCCAGCCCGCTACGCAGCGTTTCGTCGTCCATCGCGATCTGGAGGATGCCCGCCAGCTCGTCGGGAGCAGAGGACCGGTGAAAGTACAGGACCGCATCGCCACCGACTTCGGGAAGCGAAGAGGAGTTCGCGGCGACCACGACCTGGCCCCTGGCCATCGCCTCGAGCACCGGAAGCCCAAATCCTTCGTACAGGCTCGGCACGACCACCACGCTGGCGCGCTTGTACAGCAGCTCGAGCGTGGGGGCGTCGACTCTTCCCAGGACACGGCACTTGGCCGAGCTACGCAGCCGCTGCGTCAAGAGGGGATCGCGCTCGGGACCCGCGACCACCAGAGTGACCCCATCCATTCGCTCGACCGCATCCAGCGCCAGGCCCTGATTCTTGCGGGGCTCGATCCGTCCCACCTGGAGGACGAATCTGCCTTTGATTCCGAGCTCGGCGAGTCGAGCCGCCGGCGCTGCCGTGGCGCGTTCGCGGCCCATGCCGAGCGGCACGACCCGGACCCGGTCGGCGCTCACGCCGTAGAGCTCGACCAGGTCGGACTTGGTCGACTCCGAGACTGCGATCAGCAAACGGCAGCGCGCCGCGGCCCAGCGCGTGGTCAGGCGCAGATAGCCACGCTCGCTCGCGGTGTACGCATCAGGATGACGCTCGAAAGCCAGGTCGTGGACGACGGTCAGCACTCTGCCCGGCCAGGCGAATGGCACGACGTGCCCAGGTACGAAAAGCAGGTTGGGCCGCTCTGCGGCGAGGGCCAGCGGCAGTCGAACCTGCGACCACAGCCTGGGAAATGGGACCACCATCACGTCCATCCCCAAGCCGGCTTTCGGACGTGCCGCGAAGAACCGCCAGTGCAGCTCCGGAGCCGCCGTCGGGAGCCGCGAGCAGACCTCTTTCGTGTACGTCTCGGTGCCGGTGACTACAGCCCTGGTCGCCGGGTTCACATCGACCCCAACCGTTGGGCGTTTTGTCATAGGCCACCCATCTCTTGAGGACCTTAAGCTATCGAGCGATGAGGTTTGTGGTCCGGATAGGAGCCGCACTCACACTCATGTTTGCGGCTCTGTACGTGCTTCAGGTCGACGACTCGGCCAGCCCGATTCCGTCCCCTGCCGCGTCGTCCAGGACCGCGCCACCGACGCTGGTCACCCAGGCCGAATCGACCGGGCAGGAGTACTTCGTGAAGCACCACATCGAGCAGTTCGTGCCGCTTGGTCACAGCACGATCACGCTGCCGATCCTCATGTATCACTACGTCAGGCCACAGCCTTCGATGAGGACGGACCTGCTGGGATACCGGCTGTCCGTTTCGCCAGAGGACTTCCGCCTGCAGATGGACTGGCTCCGGGCCAACGGCTATCACACGGTGAACTTCAACGATGTTCGCGCCTACTTCGCCGGGGTCCGGCCGCTCCCATCCAAGCCGGTCGTGATCACCCTGGACGACGGCTACCGAGACCTCTACACGAATGCCTATCCGATCCTGATGGCGCACCGCTTCACGGCCGTCGCCTACATCGTCACGAGCTTTGTCGATCAGTCGCGATACGTGACCACCGACCAGATTGTGGAGATGGACCGAGCAGGAATCGAGATCGCGTCACATACCGTCAACCACGCTGACCTGGCGCGCCTCTCTTACGCCGGCTGCTTGAACGAGGTGGTCGGATCCAAGCTCTGGCTGGAGCGCCTGGTGCGCCATCCAGTGCTGGACTTCGCATATCCGTCCGGGCAGATCAGCCCGGCGGCGATCGCCGCCGTGCGGAACGCCGGCTATGACACCGCCGTGACGGAG
>DATLKH010000007.1:0-6966 GCA_035538475.1 Candidatus Dormiibacterota bacterium
CCGGACCTTTCGCTTCAATCTCTCGCGACGACCTTCCAGCTCATGTGCTGTTTCGGGCATTCGAGCCTGAGCCGCTTCGACCACGCCGAGCGCGCGATCCGGATCGCGCCGGCGCCATTCGAGAAGGCGGGCGCGGGCGAGCGAAACGCGCAGGTCTTGCTGCGCGTGAGACTCGAGCCATTCCAAGAGAGAGTCCGCCGCCCCGACGGACCCGCGCCGAACCAGGCGCCGGCTGATCAACAGACCCGCGGTCGCCGCCGCCTGCCCGCGCGCAAACGCCGCCGCGTTGCGCAGGGCTCGCCATCCGTCTGCGCGAGCGCCGCGCCGCAAGCGATGCCGGCCGAGCGCGAGCCAATCTTCCGCATCCATGTCGACGTCCGCACCGCGCAGCCGGCGGAGCAGTCGCGAATGGAGATGCACGAGGCTGATCACGTCCAGGCGGTTGTGCTCGAGAGCGGCTTCGAGCATCTCCTGCCTGCCGATGCGCAGGTAATCGAAGTACGCGTCCGGCACCAGGTGGCTCGGCAGTGGATCGTCTCGCTCGTAGCCGAGTACACGTTCTTCGACGAAGCGAAGCGTGCACATCTCCAGGCGATGGCGATAGAGCGAGCGGACAAGGGTCAACAGATCGACGTGAGGCGAGCTGGAAAATTCGCCCGGCATGCGCGCCATGACCCACCGGGTGCGCAGCACCGGGAGATCGAACGACCCGCCGTTGAACGTGGCGACGGCCCAGGCGCTGGCGAGCTCCTGCTGGAGCGCGAAGAGGAAGGCAGGTTCGCGGCTCGGCTCGGAAAGGAAGAATTGCGCGACCCGCAGTCCGCAATCGATGGGCGTGGCCACCGCTGCGGCAAAGACGTACGTGCCCGAGCCACCGGTCAGCCCGGTCGTCTCGGTGTCGACGTAGGCGATATGGCCTGGATGTGGATCGAGCGCGGGCAGTGGGATCACGTCCTCACGCATCACCGCAGAGCCAAATCGATTGGTGGCGTGATCGAAGGCGCGCGGCAGTTGGATCGGAGGCTGCGGACTGCGCTTTGGAGCAGGGGCTCCTAGACGGGCAAGGCGCTCGCGGACAGTAATCTGAGACAAGCGTCCTTCGCTCCTTCGACGAGATGCAGTGGACCGATGCAGGAAGGACATCCGGCCGCGCATGCGCATTCACGCACCAGTGCCGCGGCGTCATCGAGCAGCTCGTGGTGCAGCTCGTAAAGACGGGGCGCAAACCCCACTCCGCCGGGATAGACCTCGAAGACCGTGACGGTCGGAAGCTGTGTGGTGATCGATCGAACCTCCGCGACCGATCCGAGATCCCTCGGATCGCACATCAGGCGCAGGCTCGCGATGTGGCGCAGGGAATGAGCCATTCCCTGCAGCCCTGCTTCCAGGGTTTCGCGACCCAGCGAACGCCAGAGATCCTCGGCGACAGTGATCCAATAGCCGGTGGTGTGCAGCGTCTGCTCAGGCAGGTGGATCGGACCGGCGCCGATGTTCTCGTGTGTGTGAAATCGAATCTTCTTGAACATCGAGGCCAGGCTCGTGATCTTCACCTCGCCATGGCTGCGTGAAATCGGCTCATCGTCGGGCCCGGCAAATGTTTCGAGCACCTGCACGCTCACCGAGGCGAGCGCGTCGGTGTAGTAGTCGACGTCGACTGGGCGGACGTAAGCCTTCTTTTCATTCCAATCGAGACGGTCGACGTGGTACTGCGCGCCTTCGTGCAGATACACCGCCTCTTCGTGCAGCAGCACGGGCGCGGTGAACTGATCCATCTCGCCGATGACCTCTGGACGCGGCCCCGAAGTGTCGATGATCACGACGTTGTCGGCGAGGATGCGGCGAAGGTGGACTTCCTCGGCCGGAAAGGCCTGCCGGCTCCAATACCACCGGTCGGCTGAGCGCGTCGCAGAGCCGTCCTCTTCGAAAAGCCGGAGCAGCTCTTCGATGTCGGCCCTGCCCAAACGCTCTTTGTCTTCGAAGGGGAGCTCGAAGAGCCCAGCCTGCAGGTGCGCCGCCAGGAGCAACAGGTTGTCCGGATCGATGAGTCCTTCTTCAGGGTCGGCTCCAAGGAAGTACTCCGGATGGCGGACGATGAACTGATCGAGCGGAGAGCTGGACGCGACAAATACGCCGACCGACCCGGAGCGCCGGCCGGCGCGACCAAGCTGCTGCCACGTCGACGCGATCGTTCCGGGGTAGCCGACGAGCACCGCGCACTGCAAGCTGCCGATGTCGATGCCGAGCTCGAGCGCGTTGGTGCTGACGACGCCGGTGATCTCGCCGCTGCGCAGTCCAGCCTCGATCTCGCGCCGGTGCAGCGGCAGATAGCCCGCGCGATAGCCACGCACGCGGCGGGATGAATCGAGCCGGGGATCGAGGTCCTGGCGCAAATAGCTCAGCATCACCTCGACCTGGAGCCGGCTCCGGCAAAAAACGATGGTCTGGATCGCACCCCGGATCCACGGCGCCGCGATTCGCCGCGCCTCCAGCATCGAGCTGCGGCGCACGCCGAGCTCCCGGTTGAGAAGTGGAGGGTTGTAGAAGACGAGGCGGCGCTCGCCGCGCGGCGCACCGCTTTCATCGACCAGCGCGATGTCCTCTTCTTCGAGCAGGCGCCCTGCGAGCTCGCGAGGATTACGGATGGTCGCCGATGCGCAGATGAAAGTGGGTCGCGATCCGTAGAAGGCACAGATCCGCTTGAGCCGGCGAATCACGTTCGCGACCTGGCTTCCAAAGAGTCCTCGATAGGTGTGCAGCTCGTCGATGACCACGAATTCGAGGCTCGAGAACAACCTTCTCCACCGCGTGTGATGCGGCAGGAGCCCGGTGTGGAGCATGTCCGGATTGGTCATCACGATGTGTCCGCCTTCGCGGATTGCGGTCCGGCGACCTGGTGGCGTATCCCCGTCGTACGTGTCGACGCGAACCTCGATCGGCAGGCCCGACTTCAGCGCGCCGAGTTCCGCTAATTGGTCCTGAGCAAGGGCCTTCGTCGGGTATACATACAGCGCTCTTTTTTCAGGAGCTTCGAGCAAACGCTGAAGAACTGGGAGGTTGTAACAAAGGGTTTTTCCGCTGGCGGTGGGCGTCACGACAACCAGATGACGGCCCCTCCGGACCGCCTCGAAAGCTTCAGCCTGGTGCGAGTAGAGGCGTTCGATTCCTCGCCGTGCCAACGCCTCGATCAGCTCGGGATGCAGATCCGAAGGCAGCGGCGCGAAGCGCGCCGAGGTGGCCGGGACGGTGTGGTCCAGCGTGATGTCGCCTGGAAAGTCGTCCGGGTTGAAAGTCGGGACGGACATATGTTCGTGGAGGTTAGACGAACATTCGTTTGGAGTCAAACATTTCGGCCAAATCGGCCGCCAGCTCGGAAGAGCCCGCGGTGGCGGAGGAAGCGCGTCCTCCCGAGCACTACGAGCCTGGCTCAGAAGCGGACTTCGAGCGTCTGTACCGCAATACCTACCGGCGGATCCTCGGCACGCTGATCACCCTGGTGCGCGATCGGGCTACGGCTGAGGACTGCACCCAGGAGACCTTCGAGAGGGCTTACCGCAACTGGAAGCACTGGCGCCCGGAAGCTTCGGTCGAGGCGTGGCTGCACCGGATTGCGATCAACGTGGCCATCTCCGACCGCCGTCATCAACGTCTGCGCGAGGCAGGCGAAGTCGTGAAGCGCCTGGGCCGGCCGGCCGCTTCGGCTGACCCGTCCGACGCGGCGGAGCGGTCCGACCTCGTACGCGCGATCAAGAAGCTGCCCACGAAGCAGGCGGCCGCTCTGGTTCTGCGGCACTACCATGGATACAGCAACCGCGAGATCGCAGCATCGCTGGGGGTGCCCGAACAAACAGTCGCCTCCCGATTGGCGGCGGCCCGGAAGCAGCTTCAAATCGTGCTGGCGGACGTGCGCCGGCCGAAAAATGGTTGATGAGCCCGCCCCCGACGTTATGGCTTCTTACAAACGATGGATGACATCGAGCGCGAACTGGAATTTGAGCTCAACAGGGTCCTAGCCCCGATCTCGCGCGTGCCGATTCCGGCCCGCCGGAGCCCGGTCGCCGTCTCGTGGACGCGCCGGTTGATGGGTGGAGCCGGCGGCGCAGGTGGGGCTCTGGCGTTCAAGGTCTTTGCGGGTGCGGTGGCCGCCGCGGCGGCCGCAACCGTCGTCGCCGCCGCCACGACCGGAACGTTGGCTCCGAGCCAGGTGAGTCGAGGGATCAGCGAAAAAGTCGAGACCTGCAAGGCCGACTTGCAGGACGGCCAGCATGGCATCGGTTCGTGCGTGAGCGCGATCGCGGAGCACCACGGTTCCAGCGCGAGCGATAACTCTGAGCCAGGAAAGTCAGGAACTGCACCGCACGGCATCGCTACCGGTCAAACCGGAGCGACTCCGCCAGGCCAAGGTGGGACGCCGCCAGGCCAGGGCAAGGGCAATGACAAAGACAAAGGCAAGGCGACGGGACAGGCAACTCCCAAGGGCAAGTAGAAGCCCTCTTCCTTAGATACCCCTTCCTCTCGTGGGGCCGGGCCGCAAGGTTCGGCTCCTTTCTCTTCTTTCGGGCTACCGGCTTTTGACGCGTTGACCTTGCGGTGTGTCGATGACCGTCACGCCGAGAGCTGCCAGCTCGTCGCGCAGGCGGTCGGCGGTCATGAAGTCTTTGTGTGCGCGGGCTCGCTCGCGCTCCAAAAGTAGGCCGGCCGCTCCATCTGGAAGTGGGCGCGCTCCCGCCGCTCGGTCGAGATCCAGTCCCAGCACTCGATCCCACGAACGCAGCAGCGCGGCTTTTGTCGGACCAGGCATCTGCGCGCGTGTCAGGTCGGCGAGCAGGGCCATCACAACCGGCATGTCGAGGTCGTCCGCGATCGCTTCTTTGAACCTTGCCTCCCATACGGCGGCCTCATCAGAAGAAGCATCATCGCCACTCCATTCGGCGACCTTCTCACGCAGCTGGCCAAGCGCCCTGTCCGCGCCCGCGAGCGCTTCGGGCGAGAAGTTGAGCGGTGATCGGTACTTCGCCTGCAGGGCCAGATAGCGGAAAGCGAGCGGGTCGTAACCCTGCTCTTCCAGCTCGGTGACCCGAAAGAAGTTCCCGGCGGACTTCGCCATGCGCGCGCCGGAAAGCATCAGCAGGCCCCCGTGCAGCCAGACATTCACGACGCGATGTCCGGTCACGCCTTCGGACTGCGCGATCTCGGCCTCGTGATGTGGAAACACGTTGTCCGCGCCGCCGGTGTGGATGTCGAAGCGCTCACCGAGCAGCCCCATCGACATCGCTGAGCATTCGATGTGCCAGCCGGGGAATCCCCGGCCCCAGGGGCTGTCCCACGTCTGCAGGCGATGCTCGCCGGCACGCTTCCACAGCGTGAAATCACCTGGATGTCGCTTGCGCGGATCGGGCTCGCCGCGATGCCCTGCGATCAGCTTTCCAGTCGTGTTCCGGGAGAGCCTTCCGTAGGCGGGAAACGTGGCGATGTCGTAATAGACGTTGCCGTTCGCTTCATACGCGTGACCGTTGGCGATCAGCTTCTGGATCAGCTCGATCATCTGCGGGATGAATTGAGTGGCGCGCGGGTAGACCGCGGCGGGGCGGATGTTGAGCTTCAGCGCGTCCTGCATGAATGCTTCGGTGTAGTGGGCTGCGATTTCCTCGGGTGATTTCTTTTCCAGCTTCGCCGCGACGAGCATCTTGTCCTCGCCCCGGTCGAAGGTGTCATCGGTCAGGTGTCCGACGTCCGTGATGTTCATGACTTGATAGGTCTGGTAGCCGAGGTATTCGAGGCTTCGCCGCAGCAGGTCCGCCGCAAGGTACGTGCGCAGGTTGCCGACGTGCGCGTATCGGTACACGGTCGGCCCACAGGAATAGATGCGCACCATGTCCCCGTCGATCGGCCGGAAATCCTGCTTCGAGCGGCTGAATGTGTTGTACAGCCGCGCCGTAGGACGTTCCATCTCGCTCCTATCCTGACGTTGAGTGGACTGTATTGGCCGTTTGCGATGCACATCTGGAGGCCGATTTCCGGCGAGCGTCCTGCGGACGCTGACGCCCGCGTTGCGGGCCCCGGCGCTCCTCGCGGCCCCCGCATCCACGATGCGGGGATCCCAGAAGGAATTGCCGTCCTCCTTGCGCCACCCGCGCCTTGGCGGCGCCGGTCTCAGCCGGCCATCTGCGCCCGCAACCGCCACTACAGTCCCCTTAGTGTGAGAGCGATCCGCCTGGAGGGCGCTTCGGCCGGAGCCGACGACATTAAAGGACGCGTACTCGTCCACGACCTTGGAGGGATTTTGCGCAAGGGCACGATCCTTGGCCCAGAGCACCTCGAAGTGGTGCGCCGGGCGAAGGAGGTGCACCTCGTCGAGCTCGAGGCCGCAGACGTTCACGAGGATGCGGCCGCGTCCCGGCTGGCGGCCGCGCTGGCCGGCCCTGGACTCATCCCGAAGTCGCCGGTGCAGAGTCAGGTCAGGATCGTCGCGGCCCATCGCGGGCTGGTCCGCGTTCGGGCGGCGGCAATCGACGCGATCAACTCCCTCGGCTTGATCTCCGTATTCACGGTCATGGACGGCCAGGCGGTGAACGAAGGCGAGGAAGTGGCCGGATGCAAGGTCACGCCGGTGGCGGTTCCGGGCTCGCTCGTGGAGCGCGCCGAGCGCCTGAGCCGAGAGCGCAACCCGGTGGTCGAGCTGTTGCCGTTTCGCCGGCTCAAAACGTTCGTCGTGGTCACCGAGCGCCTCAAGCCCAAGGCGCGCGACCTGTTTTTAGACGCCGTGTCTGCAAAGTTGGGTTGGTATGGAGCCGACCTGATCGGTGTTCGCGAAGTCTCACGCAGCAACGAGGCGGTCGCAGGGGCATACCGCGACGCCGCCGGTGCAGGCGCCGAACTCGTCTTGTTTGCCGGCGCATCCTCGATCGACCCGCTCGACCCGGCTTACGCCGAGCTCACAGGAGCGGGCGGCGAGCTGCTGCAGCTCGG
>DATLKH010000008.1:0-2410 GCA_035538475.1 Candidatus Dormiibacterota bacterium
CTAGGCGCCGACCCGGCTGCCGTTCACCGCGGCAATCAGCTCGGCGGCACGTGCCATGGCCTCGGTGCTGGTCAACGTCTGGTTGCTCATGCGGATGCCACCGAACCCTGCCTCGACGAAACTGTTGACCAGCTCGTGCGCCTGGGGCACGGTCAAGACCTGCACCATCGGCCGCCGCTCGTGCGGAATGCGCTCGAGGATCGCGTGGCCCTCTTTTTCGTTCTCGACCAGGACGAGGAAGAACCCGGCGATGAGCAGCACCTCGGAGGGGTCTCGGCCCACGTCTTCGCAGTGGCGCAGGAAGACCTGTCGCTTCCGCTTCAACTCTTCGACGCCGGCGCTGCCGAACCAGTCGCCGATATCGCCGTGCCTGGCGAGGATGCGCAGAGTCCTCTTCTCGCCGCCGCCGCCGATGAGGATCTTCGGCCCTCCCTTCTGGATCGGCCGCGGCACGTTGAGCGCGCGCTCGATGCGGTCGTACTTGCCCTCGAAAGATGGGCGGTCTTCCGTAAACATGAGCCTCGCGATCTGCACGGCATCTTCGAGCCTGTCCATCCGCTCTTTGATCGGTGGGAAGTCGTAGCCGTAGCCGCGGTGCTCGTCTTCGTTCCACGCCGCGCCGAGGCCAAGGATCGCCCGTCCCTTCGAGATCACGTCCAGCGTCGTCACCTCTTTGGCGAGCAGGGCGGGATTGCGATACGTCACGCCGGTCACCATGGCGCTGAGCTTGATGCGTGTCGTCTGCGTCGCGACCGCGGCAAGCGTCGTGTAGACCTCGAGCATCGGGTCCGTCTCCGGACCGACGGCGCGGATCTGATACAGGTGGTCCATCACCGTGAACAGGTCGAATCCCGCCTTCTCTGCGGCCTGCGCGTTCTCCACCACGCGGTCGAACAGCCGGTCTGCGGGGACACCTGGAAACGTGAAGTTGGGATGGTGAAAACCGAAGAAAACAGCCATGCCTAGGACAATACCGAGTCCGGGATTACCATTCCGGCGATGAAGTTGACAACCATCGCCTGGCTCGTCTTCGCATTTCTGTTGTTGCTGTACGGCACCGTCGCCGTCTTCCTCGTCTTCAACCGCGACGCGAACTCGGTCAGTGACGTCATCCGGCCGTTCGTGATCACGATGGCGCCGGTCTGGGCGGTGGCGATCGCGGCTGCGCGAATCGTCCTCCGAGGCTATAGATAGAATTTGTAGCGTTCGGACGTGGCCATAGACGAATCCCGTAACGGGAAACCCAATGGCATCCAGCTCGTGCAGGTCGAGGGATTCCTCGAGGTGGCCCGGCGCGGCAGCGTCAGCAGGGCGGCTGAAGCCCTCTTCATCACCCAGCCGACGCTGACGGCGCGCCTGCAGGGACTCGAGCGCGAGCTCGGCACGCCGCTCTTCCTGCGGACGCCGCACGGCATGCGCCTGACGGACGCGGGCCGCGCCTGGATACCGTTCGCGGAGCGCGCGCTGCGAGCGCTGGTCGACGGCCGCGACGCGCTGGAGCAGGTCACGACCGCCTCGGCCGGCCACCTGATGCTCGCCGCGGCGCCGGCGGTCAGCACCTATGTGCTGCCGGAGCTGCTCGAGCGCTTCGTGGCCTCACATCCGCGCGTCCAGGTCTCAGTGCGGACCGGCCACTCCGAAGACGTCGTCGAGCTCGTGCTCCGCGATGAGGTGCAGCTTGGGCTCGGCCGCGCGATCCACCATCCGGACCTCGAGCTGCGCCCCTTCCATACCGAAGAGCTGGTGCTGGTCTGCGCGCCCGACCATCCATTCACCAAGCGCCCGAACGTAACCATGGCCGAGGTCGCGGGCGAGCGGCCAATCATGTTCGACCGCTCCTCCAGCTACTACGAGATCACGCAGTCCGCATTCCTGTCCGCGGGCGTGAGCCTGCGCGGGGGCATGGAGCTCGATTCGACCGAGGCAACGAAGAAGATGGTCGAGCGCGGCCTGGGCATCGCCTTGTTGCCCCGCACCGCCGTCGCTCGCGAGGTTGCCGGCAAGACCCTGTCGATTGTGAAGATGAAAGACGCCCCGCCGATGCAGAACACGATCGTGGCCTTCCGGCGGCGCGACGCAGGCGAACCGGGCGGGATCGTAGCTGCGTTTCTGGAGCTTCTCGGAGCGGAATAAAACGCGCGGCCTGCTCGAAGTCACCATCGATTTTTTCGATGGGTTCCATCACATCAATCAATTTGACTTATACGGCGCCCGTTGGTACTTTCCCCTTCATGGATACCGAGAAGCAACACACAGAGGCGGACCGCGAGCCCTCGCAACACGAGTGCGAGTGCCCCGAGCCCTGCAACTGTGATCACGAAAACGAATAGCTGACTAGGAGGGTGTGATGGACCTCATGGAGACCCCGTTGCTGCCGCGCGGCTACAAGGTCCCGGCATCGCGCAACGAG
>DATLKH010000009.1:0-1719 GCA_035538475.1 Candidatus Dormiibacterota bacterium
GCGCCCTCAACGCAGCCTGATCGATCTTGTCGCCCTCGTGAAAGTCGATCGCGCGAACCGACTTGCTGTCCAATCTCGTGTTGAAGAGCATCTTCGGGTCCTTGAGCAGGGCGCCTTTGGGAAAGGTCAGCCTCACGGCGCTCTTGAGCGCCTCTCCGATGCAGATGATCCCGTCGTGAGACCAGACGGGAACTCCTGACGGGTTGCTTGGCTTCTTCCACTTCATCTCTTCGACAGCGCTGGGGTCGGCCTGCTCGATCTGCGCCCGCAGGCGTGAGAGCGTCTCGCCTCTCCAATCGCGCAACTCGCTTGTCGACCGGGCCGGTTTCATCACCCGACAGTGATAACCACTTTGCCACGCGCCTGGCGGTTCAGACTTGAACAATTCATGGACGGTCCCGGAGTTCGGCGGTTTCGTGGGCGCGCGAAGCGACTGACACGAGGGTGGAGATACCGCTGCCCTTTGATCCCGCGGACGCCTGGGGGCAGCGCGACCGATACCACGTGACCGGGACCGTCAACGGATCCCGATTCCGCGGCCCGCTCGTGTCTCGGGGCTCAGCGTGGTCGATCCAACGCGGACCCAAGTCGCCCGGCGCCGCACTGCTGTCGGACGGTGATGAGGTCAGCGTCGAGATCTGGCCCGAGGGCCCCCAGGTGGGAGATATGGCCGCAGACATCACCGAAGCACTGGAAGCTCGACCCAGGGCGAAGGCCGCGTTCGAAGGGCTGGCCCAGTTCTACCGGCGAGCCTGGCTCCGGTGGATCGACGGGACCAAGCGCCGGCCGGACGTACGCGCGGAGCGAATCGCCGAGATGGTGAGACTCCTGGAGGCCGGCCACAAGCAGCGGCCGTAGCTCGGCGAGGCGAGGTCTGGAAGTTTGCCCGGCCGCGACTGCGGCCGGGCACCTCAGCTTGCTGCGCTTATGGGGTGGGCGTGATGCCGAGAGCGAGGAGGGCGTTCACTGCGTCGCCGGCTGTGGCGTAGACGGTCGAACGCCCGCCGGTGTCGCCCTGCTTCATCGATGGAGGCGCGAGGACGTCTCCTTCGTAGAAGCGGTCGTTCGGCGGGGAGACGCCCGCGATGTCGTTGATCAGGACGCGGTGCTCGCACTCGATGCCGCAGATCTGGGCTGCCACCTCGGCAACTAGGATTCCGAGGCTCGACCCGTCTGTCGCGCCCGCCTTCACCGCCCCGAGGTAGGCGCCGATGAAGATCGACTCGAGATTTTGGCCCATCTTCAGCATCGAATCGGCCGAACCGAAAGTGCCCGCGGGGAAGCCGAAGTGGCCGAACGTGAAGCTTCCGCCTTTCGAGAGAAGGGCCGCCAGGTGCGAGCTCTCCTGGTTGAAGGCGGCCTGGAAATAACCGCGGTGTGAGTTGTTGAGCAGAGTGTTGTTCGCCGGGTCTCCCGCCACCGAGTAGGGCGAGCCACTCCCCAGGGCGTTGCCGTAAAAAGCGATTCCGATTCTTTCTGCTCCGACCGCTGCGTTGACGAAGTCGAGCACGGGGGATGCCGCAAGGGCCGTGACGACCTTGCCCAGCCCGGCCGCCGCGACGGCCGCAGTTCCACCGGCCAGGAGCGCCGACTGCATGAACTTCCGCCGCGTCGCAACGGGCTTGAAGTGCTCGACCGACTCGAGGATCTGCTCGAGCCGGCCGCTGTCCGTCGATGTCTTGTCCGCCATGACTCCTCCCACCGCCGTCCCGAAATGCT
>DATLKH010000010.1:0-6514 GCA_035538475.1 Candidatus Dormiibacterota bacterium
CGACGATTCCGCCTGGAAGCTCGCCACGATCGCGACTCGAGCGTGTGCCTCGTAGACACGTCGCAACACGACTTCGGCATCGGGGCTGGTAGCGATCACCCTGCCCATCGCACCCAGTCACGGATAGCCTCAAAGCCGCGACGCTCGACCCAATCACCAAATCGTTCACCCGGGGTTCGAAACCCACGGAACTGAAGAAAGATCGGGTGGAGCAAGCCTGGAATCTCAGCGAGCGAAACATTGGGTGCGTACAGGCGATTGAGGCGGGTCCCATCGAAGTCGCCCCCCAGCATCACGTCGTACTTCCCCAGCGTGGTGCCGACAAAGCCGACGTCGCCGAGATAAGGACGCGAGCAGCCGTTGGGGCAGCCACTCATGCGAAAGCTGATGGCCTCGTCTTGCAGGCCAAGCTTTTCGAGCAATGCCGAGATCTCGCGGATCAGGCTCGGCAGGGCTCGCTCGGCTTCGGCAACCGCCAGACCGCATGTTGGAATCGCTGGGCAGGCCATCGCATTGCGGATGGCCCGCGGGATCGATTCAACTCGAGGGATGCCATGCTCGTCGAGCAGCTGCTCAATCCGGGCCCGTTCTGACGGTTCGACATCAGCCAGGATCAGGTTCTGCTGCGCCGTGAGGCGGACCTGCGGCCTGAGCTCTTCGACGATCCTGCGCAAGCCACTTCGCATCCGCAGCTCACCGACGTCGGCGATGCGGCCGTTCTCGATGTAGACGCCTAGATAAAGCTTTCCGTCCCCCTGCTCGTGCCAGCCGAGGTGGTCGTCGACCGGCTTCCAGTGCAGCGATTCGGCAGGCTGGAGGAGGAATGTGAGGCGGCTCTCGACTTCGCTGCGAAACCAATCGAGACCACGGTCCGCGATCGTGTACTTCAGCCGAGCGTGTTTGCGGTTGGTCCGGTTGCCGTAGTCGCGCTGCACCTCAATCACGGCGCGGGAGACGTCGACCACCTGGTGCGCCGCGACGAAACCGAGTGGCTGCGCAATGGCGACGAAGGTTTCGGGCTTGTGGTGGGTTCGGCCGAGACCTCCACCGACCAAGACGTTGAATCCCCGGACTTCGTCGTTTGGGCCACGCATGGCGACCAGCGCCAGGTCGTGCGCGTAAATGTCGACGCAGTTGTCGCCTTCGAGGGCGACCGTGCTCTTGAACTTGCGTGGCAGGTACTGCTCGCCATAAAGCGGCTCGATCTCTGGTTCGGATGAGTCGACCACCTCGCCATCGAGCCAGATCTCGTGATAGGCGCCGGTGCGTGGAGTCAAGGCGTCGACGAGCGCGGCGATCGATCGCTGAACCTGCTCGTGGAAGCCGTCTGCCTTCGGTTCGGGGCAGCACATGATGTTTCGCTCCACATCACCGCAGCCGCCGAGCGTGGTCAGCAGCGCTTTGTTGATTGCCGCGATCGATTTCTTGAGGTCACCCTTGAGCACGCCGTGGAGCTGAAAGTCCTGCCGCGTGGTGACGCGCAAAGTGCCGTTGGCCCAGCGCTGGCTGATCTCGTCATGCGCCAGATAGGCGTCGGCTGAGACAACGCCCCCAGGGATCCGAGTCCGGATCATCAGCTGGTGGTGCTTGTCGAGCCCCTTGGCGCGAGCTTCTTTGCGCCGGTCGCGGTCATCTTGCTGATAGATGCCATGGAACTTGAGCAGCTGCTCAGAGTCCTCGCCGAATGCGAGCGAATCCTCGACGAGCTCGTCCGCGATCTGGCCGCGCAGGTGTCTGCTGCCAGCCTTGATCGACTCGTTCTTCGAGTAAGCGTCAAGAGAGAGTCCGTCGGAAAAATTCGCCAAGAGTCGATGCGCCTCCGCCTGATGATTTGCGAACAACACGAAGCCACGCCGAAGCGGCGTGGACGGTCAGGAGCGGTGGCTAGCTACAGAAGCAGCTGGCGCAGCGGGCGTAGTCGATCGCTCGTCGCCGAGTGAGCAGAAGGGCGCGGGTCATCGATCTACGCGCGATTGCGACAATCTAGACGATCTGAATTGGCGATCGCCTGTAGGCATTCCACCAAACTGAGACCTTCCTGATTGTTGCCGGGCTCCATCATCGTCTGCCGTTTCATCCTGGCGTTCGAAGCCTTCGAGTCCTGGGCCCGAGGGTTCACTCAGAAATTCGCCTCAAGCGGCTGAGAACGATGGATTTTGCGCCAGCATCTTCCTCCCACTCCGCCTCCGAGCAGACCGGGCTTGACCTGCGCAAGCTCGATGACGTGCTGCAGCTGGTGGTCGCGAGCCGCCTCGCAAGGCCGCTCGGCGAACGGCCGCCAGGAGCATGGAACTGACTCAGCTGGCATGGTGAGGCCCGGGCAAAGGCCCGGGCCTCTTGACGTTAGGCGAAGCCGTCAGCTCGCCTTGTCGGCGAAGTCGTTTGTGTAAGTCTCGCTGAGGTTGGCCGATTTGCCCTTGTAGCTCGCCACGAACTGCTGCTGGATCTTCTGCACGGTCTCGGCTCCGCCCGCCGGCATCTTGCAGTCGGTGCCGAAGATGGCCAGCTGGCTCTGCAGGTCGGAGACGTACGACGCCTTATCGCCTGCGTAGTAGTCAGGCGGCATCTTGTCCGCGATCTCGGCCGCCGAGTGCGAGTGCATCCACTTCAGGGTCTTGACGTACGCGTTGACCAGGCGCTGCGCGACGCCCTTGTTCGAGTTGACCCAGTCGTTCTTGGCGAAGATGCCGATGAACGGGTAGTCGCCGCCGAGCGCCTTCTCGGTGTCCTGGGGCGTGAGCAGGCTGACCAGGATCTTGCCCTTGCCCGAGTTCACCAACCGCGAGATGGTCGGGTACGTCGTCATGCCGCCGACGATTCGCTTCTGGTCGATCGCGGCTATGAACGTGTCACCGGCGCCGACCGCGATGTAGTGCGCGCTGCTGGGATCCACGCCCGCGGTGCCGAGAATCGCCTGCGTCAGCACGTGGGTGCCCGAGCCGAGGTCGGTAACGCCGAGGTTCTTGCCCGACAGGTCCTTCGGGCCTGAGATGCCGCTGGCCGAGGTGGCGACGACCTCCGCCTCGCCTGGCGCGATGCCGAACTGGCAGATCGTCTCGATCTTCTTGCCCTGCGTGTTCAGCACCATCGGGTGCGTGTACGCGCCCGAGCCGGCGTCGACGTTGCCGGCAACCACCTCGTCCTCGGACGCCTGCCCGGACCCCTCGTCGATGAGAGTCACGTTGAGGTTCTCGGCCTTGAAGTAGCCGAGCTGCTGGGTAAGCATGTTCGGCAGATAGATCTGCTTGTTCAGGCCGCCGACCATGATCTTGAGAGAGACCGTTTGCTCAGTGTTGCCCGAGCTGCTCGGGCTGCTGCCGCCACACGCGGCGAGCATCGCCGCTACCGCCACGACCGAAGCCATCCAACCTAACCGCATACGCCAATTCCTCCTTAGATTCGTGTCTCGGTGGCGACGGGCGGACGCCACCTGATGAGACGGTTCTCGAGCGCTGTGATCAACGCCTCTGCCACCAGCGCCATGGCAGCGAGCAGGGCCATGCCCGCAAACACGCCCGCGGTGTCGAAGAGGTTCTTCGACAGATAGATCAGCTCGCCGACGCCCTGCGTCGCGCCGAACAGCTCGCCGACCACCGCGCCGACCAATGCCAGCCCAAAGCTTGTGTGCAAGCTCGCGACGATCCACGAGAGCGCGGACGGGATCACGATCTCGGTCGTCAGCCGGCGCTGGTTGGCACCCAGGATGCGCGCGTTGGCGATCAAGTTGCGATCGACCTCGCGCACGCCCTGGAACGCATTGAAGAAGACGACGAAGAACACGAGCACTGAGGCGGTCGCGATCTTCGCCTTGATGTCGAGTCCGAGCGAGACAGCGAACAGTGCGCCCACGACCACACGCGGGATTGCGTTGGCGCCCTTGATGTACGGGCTCAGGACGTCAGCGAGCAGCCGGTTGCGCCCGAGCGCGACGCCGAAGATGATGCCGAGCACTGAGCCGACGACGAAGCCGCCGACGGTCTCCTCCATGGTGACGAGGACCTGCTCCCAGATCGGTCCCAGGTCGGTGCCGTTCGCGAACCACGACCACAGCTTTTGCGCGATGTCGGAGGGCTGCGACCAGAAGAACTTGTCGACGATGCAGACGCCGCCGGCGGTGTTGCAGTCGCTGACCCGAGCGCCGACCTCCCAGGCGCCGAGGATGACGACGGCGACCATCACGCGCAGGCCGATGACCTGGAGCCGGTAGCGGCGCGCGCCGCCAACGCGCAGCACGGTCGCGGGCACCTGGATCGCCGCCTGCGCGTCGAAGTTCTGCACGCTAAGCCGCGCCGCGCTTCTGACGCTCATAGCTCACGAGAACCTCATCGCGGAGGTCCTTCCAGATCTCCTCGTAGATCTCGAGGAAGTGCGGCTGCAGCCGGATCTCCGCCACGTTGCGCGGCCGCGGCAGGTCGACGGGGTAGTTGCTCTTTACGGTGCCCGGACCGGCGGTGATCACGAAGACGCGGTCGCTCAGCGAGATCGCCTCCTCGAGGTCGTGCGTAACGAACACGACCGACGCGGAGCTTGCCGACCACAGGGTCAGCAACTCGTTTTCCATCAGCGACCGGGTCTGGACGTCGAGAGCACTGAACGGCTCGTCCATCAGCAGGATCCGCGGGCTGTTGATGAGGCTCTGCGCCAACGCGACGCGCTTGCGCATGCCGCCCGACAGCTGGTACGGATATCGGTCTTCGAAACCGGCGAGCCCGACGCGGGTGATCCAATCTCGTGCCCGATCGCGCGCCTCTCGCTGCGCGACTCCGCGATAGCGCGGGCCCGCCGCTACGTTGTCGAGGACCGTCTTCCATGGAAACACCGCGTCGGACTGGAAGACGTAACCGATGCCATCGGCGATGCCGTTGACGCGCTTGCCGTAGACCTCGACGGTGCCCTCGCTCGAAGGCTCGAGACCGGAGATGAGGCCCAGCGTCGTCGACTTGCCGCGCCCGGTCGGCCCGACGACTGCGCAGAACTCACCCGGCTGGATCGTCATGTCGAGGTCGCGCAACGCCGTGTAGACGGTGCCCGAGGGGGTGAGGAACCGCTTGCTGACACCACGGAGCTCGATGGCGGCGGTCATCAAGAATTGAGCCTGAGGCCGGCGGGCTGACCCTTCAAGCCATGCGGTCGTTGTGGCCGTTTTGGTCTTTTTGGTCGAGAGACTGGTTAAAGGATTCGTTCTAGGATCACGAAAAAGGCTGTGAAGACCCGACTTCCGCTCACCTACCAGATCCTCGGCTTCCAGATCGCGATCATCTTCGTCTCGGCCTTGATCGGCGTGGCCGCGGCGGTCTGGCAGGCCAGCCAGGAGCTGGACCGCCAGTCGGAGGAGCGTTCACTTGCGATCGCCGAGTCGGTCGCAAACAATACCGCGGTGCAGAGCGCACTTCTGGCGGGCGACCCCAATGCCACGATCCAGAAGGCCACGGAAAGCGTCCGCCGTGCCACTGGCGCCAGCTACGTCGTCGTGACGGACGCTCGCGGCATCCGCTATTCGCACCCGAACCCGACGCTGATCGGAAAGCCAGTCGATGAGGAGCCGGGCTCTGTGCTCGCCGGCAACACCTGGGTCGGCGTCCAGCGCGGCACACTCGGGATCTCGGCTCGCGGCAAGGCGCCGATCTTCTACGACGGCAAGGTGATCGGCATGGTGTCCGTGGGTTACCCGGAGCCGTCTCTGCTCCAGCGCTTCCGCGACGAGCTGCCTGCCTTCGCGGTGACGCTCCTGCCATCGCTTGCCATCGGCGTACTCGCCTCGTGGCTTCTCGCATCGCGCGTGAAACGGCAGACGTTCGGCCTCGAGCCGTACGAGATCGCCGGCCTTCTCGAGGAGCGGGAGGCGAGCCTGCAGGGCATCCACGAAGGCGCCATCGCGACGGATCGAGACGGGACCATCACGCTCGCCAACGCTGAGGCGCGGCGCCTGCTCAGCCTCCCCGAAGATTGCGTCGGCCGGAAAGCCGCCCAGATTCTGCCGCCCGGCCGGCTCCAGAGCTTCCTCTCGGGCAAGCTGAGGGACCAGGACGAGGTGCTCCTTGCCGGTGACCGTGTCCTCATCGGCAGCCGCCGCGCGATCAGAGCGCGAGGTCGCGAGATCGGCCACGTGGCCACGTTCCGCGACACAACCGAGCTCGACATCCTGTCGCAGGGCATGGGCGTGGACAGTCTTACCGACGCGCTGCGGGCCCAAGCTCACGAGTTCGCAAACCGGCTGCACACCATCGCCGGCCTCGTCCAGATGGGCCGCGCCGAGGAGGCGATGAAGCTGATCGCGCAGACGTCCGGTCTTCAGCAGGACCTCACCGAATCACTCCTCGATCGGGTCGGAGACCCAGTGCTGGGTGCGCTGCTGCTTGCCAAGGCGGCGGTGGCCAACGAGCGCGGGATCGAGTTTCGCGTCAGCGACAAGACCGTGATGACGCGCAGTTCGGTGGAGAGCGAGGACCTGATCACGCTGCTCGGCAACCTCATCGACAACGCGCTCGATGCCGCGGCCGCGTCGTTGACGGAC
>DATLKH010000011.1:0-3118 GCA_035538475.1 Candidatus Dormiibacterota bacterium
GAGCAGGTGACGTGGCTGCTCGAAGCCAATTACAGGGAGCTGGTGGCTTCCATCGGGGAAAGCCGGTCGCTAGACGAGGCCGGAGCTCGAGCCCTCATCGACAACTCACCCTACGGCGACGATTCGGCCTTGCAAAAGCACGTCGTGGACGGCATCGTCGCCGAAGAGCGACTGCCGGAGCATCTGGGCGGTGCCACGGTCGGTTCCTGGGACCGGGCGCGCCGCAAAATGCGCGTGCCGCCGCCGAAGCTGCGGCGCGGCAAGTACGTTGCGATCCTGCGCATCGAAGGCGTGATCGTGGATGGGCGATCCGGACGCCTTCCGGTGAGGCCGCCGATCGAGGTGCCGCTGGTTGGCGACGCTCGCGCCGGGGATCTTTCCGTGGTTCAAGTGGCGCGTCAGGTGGCGGCCGACAAGCGCGCTGCCGCGGCCGTCCTGTATGTGAACTCGAGAGGCGGATCAGCCACAGCCTCTGAAGCGATGCGGCAAGCGCTGAACGTGATCTCGGCTCGAAAGCCGCTCGTCGTGGTCATGGGTGCGGTCGCAGGTTCGGGCGGCTACTGGGTGGCGAGCCCGGGCTAGTGGATCATTGCGCGACCGGGAACGCTGACCGGATCGATTGGCGTCGTGAGAGGCAAGCTCGTTACCGGCGGATTGTGGACGAAGCTGCTGTTCAATCGCGAAACCATCGCGTTCGGGGACCACTCCACGCTGGAGAGCGACGAGCACGCCTATTCCGAAGCCGAGCGGGGCATCGTCAAAAGAGAGATCGACCGAATCTATCGCACCTTCATCGAGGTAGTCGCCGCCTCGCGCAAGGTTCCGAGCGAGGCGGTGGAAGCGGTCGCGGCCGGCAAGGTGTGGACCGGACGTCAGGCGCTGGACCGAAAGCTGGTCGACGAGCTCGGAGGTCTGGACAGCGGAGTCGCCAAGGCGCGCAGCCTGGCCGGCCTCAAGGAAGACGCCCCCGCGCGCGAGGTCCATGGACCCAAGCGGATGATTCCACCGCTCGTGCAGCCGGCCGCGTCAGCTGGATGGTTCGCCTACCTGCTCGAAAGCCTGACGATGCTGAGCCGGGCGCCGGCGCTGGCGGTGATGGAGTGGTGGCCGGGCGGACCGCGCTAGCCTTCAGCTCAGCGGCGGAAGCCTCCACGGCTGGCGCTCGCGAACCAGGTTGTACACCGCTTCGACGATCGTCTCGCGGTTCGGTTTCGTGAAGTAGTCGCCGTCCGGCCCATAGGCTGGACGGTTCGCTGAAGCAGAGAGCGTCCGCGGCGCCGAATCCAGGTGCCACCAGCCCTGCTGGACCTCGAGGATCTGCTGCTGCATCAACGCGGTAGCGCCTCCAGGAACATCCTCATCGACGCACACCAGGGCATGCGTTTTTTCCACCGAGCGCACGATGGAGTGATCGACATCGAATGGGTTCAATGTCTGCACGTCGATCACCTCGCACGACACCCCCATCTCCTCCAGTGCCTGCGCCGCATCGAGAGCAATCGCGCAGCAAGCTCCATACGTGACCACGGTTGCGTCTGTGCCCTCGCGCAGCACCTCCGGCACGCCTAGCGGAACGGTGAACTCGCCGATGTTGTCGGGCACTCGCTCTTTGAGCCGGTACCCGTTGAGCACCTCGATCACCATGCCCGGGTTGTCGCCTCTGAACAATGTGTTGTAGAAACCCGCCGCCTGCGTCATGTTTCGCGGCACCGCGACATAGATCCCCCGCAGCGCGTTGACCACCACCGACATCGGCGAGCCGGAATGCCAGATGCCGACCAGCCGGTGGCCCTTCGTCCGGATCACGACCGGCGACTTCTGTCCGCCCTTCGTGCGCCAGTGCAGCGTCGCCAGGTCGTCCGAAGCCAGCTCCAATGCGTAAAGGAAATAGTCGAGGTACTGGATGTCGCATATTGGTCGCAGCCCGCGCATCGCTGCGCCGATGGCCTGCCCAAGAATCGTCGCTTCACGGATTCCCGTATCGGTCAGCCGGAGCTCGCCGTACTTGGACTGCAGGCCCTCGAACACTAGGTTGACGTCGCCGAGCTTTCCGACATCCTCGCCGATGACAAAGATGCGCGGATCGCGCGCAAAGTTCGCATCGAAATTGCGCAGCAGAACCTGGCGGCCGTCCACGGCCGGCGATTTCTCTGAATAGACAGGCTCCACCGCTGGCACCTTCAACGGAGACTCATCGGATTGGCTGTAGAGAAAGTCGTTGTACCGCTCTGTGTTTTCCCGGCGGTACTGATCGAGGAACCTCGCCAGCTCTTCCCGTTCGGGCGTTTCGATACCTCGCATCTGATACAGCGCTCGCGCGGCGCTCGAGGTGATCATCGAACGCGTCACTTTCGGCGCTTCCTCGAGCGCGTTGGTGACGTCGGCCACCTCCGGCATGTCGACTTTCCGCATGATCGTCACGGCGCGCTCTCGTTCTGCGCGCAGCGGATGCTGGAACGCCTCCCATGCGAGGTCGCGCGCGGCCTCGACGGCTTCCTTGTCCGCGGCCTCCCATCCCTCCAGCTGGGATTCGCTGGCAATCCCGAACTCGATGATCCAATCGCGCATGCGTGGGATGCAGTCGAACTCGCGCTCGAACCGCAGCCGGTCCTTTGACTTGTAGCGTTCGTGGCTGCCGCTCGTGGAGTGACCTTGCGGCTGCGTCATCTCGTTGACGTGAATCAAGGCCGGCCGGTGCTCACGCCGAACTTTTTCGACAGCGTTGGTGTACGTCTCGACGAGGGCCGGATAGTCCCACCCCCGCACGACGTGAATGTCGACCCCAGGCCGGTCGTCAGGGATGAATCCCCGCATCACATCGGAGATCGACGCCTTCGTGGTCTCGGCGGTGATCGGCACCGAGATCCCGTATCCGTCATCCCAGACGGGCATGGCGATCGGCACCTGCAGCACCCCGGCCGCATTCATCGTTTCCCAGAAGAGCCCCTCGGCGGTGGCTGCGTCGCCGATCGTTCCGAACGCCACTTCGTTGCCGTTGACCGAGAAGCCGTCTTGTGCGTCCTTCAACTGCGGATTGTCGCGATAGAGCTTTGATGCATAGGCGAGCCCAAGCAGATGCGGCATCCAGCCCGCGACATTGGAAACATCGGCGATCGTG
>DATLKH010000012.1:0-2057 GCA_035538475.1 Candidatus Dormiibacterota bacterium
CGAGGTTGGCGTCGGCGGCGGCGAACTCGTTGATGAACTCGTGGTCGCCACGCTTGAACGCGGCGTCTCGCTCCGCGATCAGCACGCGCTGATCGGGATCGCGGATGCCCTCGACGTCGACGCACAGTCCAAACCGATCCAGCAGCTGCGGCCGCAGCTCGCCTTCTTCCGGGTTCATCGTGCCGACGAGGATGAAGCGCGATGGATGCGTGAAGGACATGCCTTCTCGCTCGACCACGTTCACTCCCATCGCCGCGGCGTCGAGCAGGACGTCGACGAGGTGATCGTCGAGCAGATTGACCTCGTCGACGTAGAGGATGTTGCGATTCGCCTCGGCCAGGACTCCGGGCTCGAACTTGCGTGCGCCCGAGCGCAGCGCGGCTTCGATGTCGATCGTGCCCACCACACGGTCCTCCGAAGCGTTGATGGGCAGCTCGACCACGCGCATCTTGCGTTTGTGATGGGGCAGCGTCCGCGCCGCCTTCAGGCGCGCCCGGCAGTCGGCGCATAACGCCTCGACATCGCTCGGATCGCACCCGAAGTGGCAGCCCTCGACCACGTCGTGCTCGGGCAAGAGGCGCGCCAGCGCTCGAACCGCGGTCGATTTGCCGGTGCCCTTCTCTCCGCGGATC
Organism: Candidatus Dormiibacterota bacterium; assembly: GCA_035538475.1. Lineage (GTDB taxonomy): Bacteria > Chloroflexota > Dormibacteria > Dormibacterales > Dormibacteraceae > 40CM-4-65-16. The sequence goes on from DATLKH010000012.1 coordinate 633, forward strand.
AGAACCCCGCCGATCGAAGGCATGATCGCGTTCAGGATCAAGGCCAGCTTCATCGATTCCTGGCCGACGATCGCCGTGAACGGATAGGAGTGGCGGTCGAGGATGACGCTCACGTTCCAAGAATAGGTGTACGGAACTCGGTCGAATTCGAGTTCTAATTGAAGCGATGGAGCTGTTGGTGCTGCTGGCCCTGATCGTTCTGCTCGACGTGGCCGCCTGGTTGTGGGGAGTCGATTCGCGCAAGCGCGGGCGTGACCCACGCTCGGAGGACCGTCCCGTCCGCTGGATCTAGGAGGGGACCAGCTCCTTCACCATCTCCTGTTCCTGCAGGAGCTCCTCCGTGGTCGTCTTGATCCGCTTCCAGGCGTCGTCGTCGTGCTGCAGGTCGGGCACCACCTCCCAGTGCTCCCCGTCGGAGCGCACCGGAAAGCCGAATTGAAGAAACGGCGGAACGTTGTACTCGCCGTGGCTGCAGACGGCGAGTGAGTGCCAATCGCCCCATGGCGTGGGATTGACGATGCTCTTCACCGAATCGATCACAGCATTGGCCGCTGAAGCGGCTGAGGAAGCGCCGCGGGCCTCGATCACGGCCGCGCCCCGCTTCTGCACCGTCTCGATGAACTTGCCCTTCAACCAACCGTGATCGTCGATCACCTCGAACACCGGCAGGCCGGCGATCCGGGCGTTGCGCGCGTCGGGGTACTGCGTCGTCGAATGGTTGCCCCAGATTCCCAGGTTGGTGACTGCCGCCACCGGCACCTTCGCTCGCTTTGCGAGCTGTTGTTTCGCCCGGTTCTCGTCGAGACGGGTCATCGCAAACCACCGGTCTTCCGAAATCTCCGGCGCGTTCATGCGTCCGATGTAGGCATTGGTGTTGGCGGGATTGCCGACGACCAGGATCCGGATGTTGCTCGCTGCTTTCTTCGCGATCGCTTTCCCCTGCGGGCCGAAGATGCCGCCGTTGACGGAGAGCAGGTCCCTCCGCTCCATGCCTTGCTTGCGGGGAACGGAACCGACCAGCAGCGCCCAGTTGGCGCCCTCGAAGGCGGTTTCGGCTTTGCTGGTGAGCTCCATGTCAGTCAGGAGCGGGAAGGCGCAATCGTCCAGCTCCATCGCCACGCCCTCGAGCGACTTCATCGCCGGCTCGATCTCGAGCATGCGCAGCACCAGAGGCTGATCGGGGCCGAACATCTGGCCCGAGGCGATCCGAAAAACCAGCGCGTATCCGATCTGCCCGGCGGCCCCGGTGACCGTGACCTGGATCGGAACTTTCGCTGCGCTCATCTGCTGAGGGAAATCCTAGTGGCTGGCGCATTTCCGGATCGCAGCGACGATCCGGGGTTTTCAACCCGCGAAATAGCGGTTCATCGCGACGATCCAAAGGATTGATTCTCAGCGCGCGGCGAAGACGGTGGGGGCCAGGGC
>DATLKH010000013.1:0-14543 GCA_035538475.1 Candidatus Dormiibacterota bacterium
CGCGACGGCATCGATATTCACTACCTGGAATGGAAACCTGACGCGGAATCGCACGAACCTCCGGTCGTCTTGCTGCACGGGCTGAGCTCCAATGCTCGTTATTGGGAACGCGTCGCACGGCACCTGCCGGAACGTCATATCGTGGCGCTCGATCAGCGGGGACACGGATTGACCGGTAGTGCCGCCCGCCGGCCCACGCTTCGAGATGGATTCGCGATGCGTGAGCTGATTCGCGACGTGCATGAGCTGACCGGCGAGCTGTCCCTCGTCAAGCCGGTCGTCGCCGGTCATTCGTGGGGCGCGACTGTGGCCCTCGAGCTGGTCGCGTCCCAGCCGGATCTAGCTTCGGCGCTCGTCTTCATCGACGGCCCGGTTCGAAACGTGGATCACATGTTGACGTGGGATGAGGCGAAGACATTGATGCAGCCGCCGCTGCCTCGCTACCCCTCGATGCGGGAGGCGATCGCCGGCTCCAAGCGGGATTTTCTGGAAGCGTGGGACGAAGACCTCGAGCGTTTCGTCGAAGCGCGAGTCATGCGCAATGGACCGGAACTGATCCTCACTTTGACAGCGCCGATTCGGTTGGAGCTGCTGCGCGGCCTTTTCGAAGCGCGACCCGACGATCTCTGGCCGCGCGTTCATGTGCCGGCCGTCGTGATGGTCGCGCGCCGCAGCATGGCCAGGATCAGCAGGTCGACTGATGAAGGCATCAAGCGTTTGCATGACGTCGCGCCGCTCGTGACGGTGAAGAGAATGGACAGCCCGCATGACATCCCGCTTTATCTGCCCGCCGATGTCGCAAGCGAGATCGTGCGCATCACCACGCCCGCCGGAGCCGTCGGCTAGGCGGGTTTACGCCAGAAGAGCGTGTAGCGAAACAGCAGCCTGCGCTGCAGTTCCGCCTCAGGAAGCAGTCTGCGCACAGAGCCTCGGCTCTGCCCATACGTCATTTCCGGATCCTGAATCGGCGCACCTGAGTCCCATCTACCCTTTCGCAGTTGCAGCCACCAGCTGTAAATGAGGGCCGGCGGGATCCGCGAGTAGTCGACCGGCGATGGACCCCACGCGCCGGGTGCGCCATTGCGAGCCAGCCCGACAACGGCCATGACACCTCCCGGCTCGAGTAGGCGCGCCATTCGCTGGATCGCAGCCTCGAACGGCATGTGATGCACCGCAGCGACCGCGACGACAAAGTCAAACGATTCCGGTGGCAGCGGCTCCGCGAGAAAATCGCCCTCGATCAGTGATACGTTCTGGTAAAAGCCCAGCCGGATCCGCGCCTTCGCGATCATGTCGCCGGATTTGTCGATCGCAGTCACGTAGCCGGCCCTGCTGGCGAGTTTCGCGGCCAGGATTCCGTCACCGCATCCGATGTCCAGCGCCGCGCGACACGGTTTCGGTATTCGTTCCAAAAGCACGCGGTGGTAGTGGAAATTGTGGTTCCAGGGTTCAGTCATGAAACGATCCGGGCCAGCGCTCTGGATGCTCTGCGTACCAGAACCGCACCATCTTCCACCACGCTTCCCTCGCGGCCGGACCCAAAGCGGCCAGAAAGCGATCAGGATCGACTTTCCGGTCGACGCAGAGGTGCTGGATGTCCTCGATGAGACCGATCACTGCAATCTCCTTGGTCTCAGCATCACCATCGGTCAGTAGATCCTCCAGGACGTTCGCGAAGGGCTGGATCCAGGCCTCGTCGCCCTCGGCGACGACCTCGACGAGCCAATCGCAGAACTCGAAGGTCTCGTTGTAGATCAACCGCTCGGCCACGCCGTGGTCCAGGACCTGTTCACGCTGGTAGTTCGCGAAGTCGGGCATGAATGCGGGACAGGCGTCGAGCAGTAGAGGCAGATTTCGGCCTCGGTGATCATTGCGCGACGATAACTGCAGGGAAGTCTCTCAGCTCAACTTGAGCAAGTCCTGAACTCGGCTGCGCTATCGTCAAAGCGTTTCTCGATGAGCCAGACGTGCCGGCACCTGGATCAGATCCTCGACGTCAGTCCGTCCGGCCCCGGGTGCGTCGAGTGTCTTGCCTCGGGCAGGCACGACTGGGTCCACCTTCGCGTCTGCCAGGAGTGCGGACACGTGGGTTGCTGCGACAACTCTCCTGGAAAGCACGCCACGGCCCACTTCCACAAGATCAAGCACCCGATCATCCGGTCGTTCGAGCCCGGAGAGGATTGGTACTACTGCTACGTCGACGACGTCACATTCGAGCTGGAGGGGGCGCCGCCGGCTCCCTCGCATCCGTAGCGGAACACACAAGCGGCACCCGGGAACCACGGATAGTCGCGACGATCCGAGAAAGTCGTGAAAACACGAGGTCAGTCCAGCTGCCACCGATGGTTGGGATCGGTGGTGATCGCCCAGGCGCGGTGCGGGCCCGCCATCACGTTCAGGTAGTAGAGGTCATAGCCAGGGCCCGCCGCCACCGGGTGGTATCCGCGCGGCACCAGGACCACATCTCCATCGCGCACCTGAATCGCTTCGTCGAGCGAGCGATCGTCGGTGTAAACGAGCTGAACTGCAAACCCATCCGGCCGCGCCAGGCGGTGGTAGTAGACCTCCTCGAGATAGGCCTCGCGCGGTAGGTCGTCCGTGTCGTGCTTGTGCGGCGGGAAACTCGACCAGTTGCCCGCCGGCGTCAACACTTCAGCGACGAGCAGTGCCTCGGCTGGTTGGTCCTCCATCAGGATGTTGCGGATCATGCGTTCGACGCGGCCGGATCCACGCTGGAACGCGTGAATGTCCTCTGGCCGAATCAAGGCTGGGGCCGCCCCGATTGATGCCGGCGCCCAGCACAGGGCCACTTCCGCCGAGTCGCTGACCGCTTTCAGATAGAGCTCGCCGCCGGGGGGTGCGTAAAGCGCAAAAGGCAGGCCCTCGAACACATTGGCCCTCGCGCCGATGTCACGCCATTCGTGATTCCCGAAGCCTGCATCGATGCGCCCGCCGAGAATGACCGCGCACACTTCGCGTTCGCCAGTGCGCCCCACGAAGTCGTCGCCTTTCACGAGACGGACGACTTGAAATCCGACGTACTTCCAGTCGGCTGACTCGGGTGTGATTCTGATCGACGGGCCGCGGACGAGCAGGCTGCGGCGGATCATCGAACTCGAACCTCAGTCTATCGAGTGCCTCCGTCTCAAAATGACCCGAATGGCTCAAGCAGATTCGGGAGTTGAGGCGAATGCCCGGCTGACGAGCTATGTCGGACTGGTGCTCACCGTCCTTCTCGCAGTCGAATTCATCTCCGGTCTGGCCATCAGAAAATCGCTCAGCACACACGTCCTCGTCGGCTTGCTTGCAGTTCCGCCTCTTGCGCTCAAGCTGGGCAGCGTCGGTTACCGATTCGTGCGCTACTACGCCGGCGAGCCGCGATACCGAGCAGCCGGAGCGCCGGCTTTGGGAATGCGGTTGCTCGCGCCTCTTCTCGTTCTTTTGACCGCGGTCGTCTTCATCAGCGGCCTCGAGCTGTGGTTTTTCGGGTATCGATTCGGCGTTTTCTGGATTCCGCTGCACCACGGCTCGGCTTACCTGTGGTTCGTCATCGTGGCTGCCCACGTGATCAACTACATGCGCCGCGCGCTCAACCTGACAGCCGCGGACTGGAAGGATCATCTTCAAGGCGCGCTCACGCGCCAATCATTGGTGGTGGCGAGCCTCATCCTCGGCGCGGCGCTGATCATCGGCATGCTGACTTTTCATTCGCCGTTCGGCTTTCTCGCCGGCGAGTCTTGAGCGCCAGTTCGAACCGATAATGTGCACTTCTCGATGTCCTTTCTGACGAGGCTTTCCCTCCACCTCGGGGCGGTCGTGATCCTGTTCGTGATCTTGCTGTTCGGCGCGGGCATCTATGCCGCGAGCCAGGTTCAGCAGGATCTGCTGCCCGACATCTCGATTCCCGCCGTGATCGTCATCACTCCCGATCCCGGCGCTTCGCCTGACCTCGTCGACACGCAGGTCACGGTCCCAATGGTCAATGCGCTCGAAGGCGTGAACGGAGTCGACACGGTGCAGTCGACGTCGAGCCAGGGAGCATCGTTGGTGATCGCCCTGTTCAAGGACGGAACCGACCTCAAATCCGCTGTTCAGGACGTGAACTCGGCTGTCAATCAGGCCAAACCGTTCCTACCCTCGAACGTCCCGAGCTCAACCGTGCAGACCTTCTCGACCAACAGCATCCCGATCCTGGAGTACGCAGTTTCCGCCGATGAGCCGCTGGGCGACCTCGCCGGCCAGCTGCGCAGCCAGGCACTTCCGAAGCTGAAGGGACTGTCGGGTGTGTCGTCGGTCGTGATCACAGGCGCTCCGACCGACGAAGTGCACGTCACGCTCGACCCCGTAAAGCTGGCGGCCCGCGGCATTACGCCCGCCCAGGTGGCATCCGCTCTCCAGCAGGCCTCTGTGGTCCAGTCCGTCGGCTCGCTGCAAAACGGATCGGCCACCATCCCGCTCCAGGTTTCGGGATCGCTGACGAGCCTCGATCAGATCTCTTCCATCACGGTCGTGCCGCCGGCCACGCCTGGCCATCCGGCAACGCCGGTGACGATCGGACAACTGGGCCTTGTGCAGCTGGTTTCGATCCCCGCCGACACGATCACGCGCACGAACGGAAAGCTGACGATCGGGATGCAGGTCATCAAGGGGCCCAACGCGAACACGGTCAAGGTCGCCGACGAAGTCAAGAAGGCGCTGCCGCAGATCGAGGCTTCGATCGGCCACGGAATCCACGTCGACGTGGTGTCTGATCAGGCAACACCGATCACACAGGCGATCGGCGACATACTGCGCGAAGGGTTGCTCGGCGCTGTCTTTGCGATCCTCGTGATCTTCGCCTTCCTGCGCAGCGGCCGAGCGACGATCGTGGCCGCGATCTCGATTCCGCTGTCACTCCTGGTGGCGCTGATCGTGTTGTGGTGGCAGGGCATAAGCCTCAACATCCTCACGCTCGGAGGAATGATGGTGGCCATCGGTCGGGTCGTCGACGACTCGATCGTCGTGCTCGAGAACATCAGCCGCCACGTCAGCGAAGGCGAGAAACCGCTGGTCGCGGCCTTTAGCGGCGCACGAGAGATCACCACCGCGGTCGCTTCCTCGACGCTCACGACCGTGGCGGTGTTTCTGCCGATCGCATTCCTCACCGGAATCGCGGGCAGCTTCTTCCGGCCGTTCGCGCTCACCGTGGTGGTGGCTCTGGTGGCCTCGCTCGGCATCGCGGTCACCGTGGTTCCGCTGCTTGCGGCCCGACTGCTTCCGTCCGTCAAAGCGGGAGGCGCTGAGCGACGGCTGCAGTACAACGTGCTGCAGCGCATATACGTCCCGGTCATTCGGTGGGCGACCAGCCACCGCTGGATCGCGGTAGGCATGGCGGCCCTGATCTTCATCGGCTCGATGTCGCTGATCCCCCTCCTGCGCGTGAACCTGCTCGATCAGTCCTCGAGCCCGGACTTCCCGATCGCCATCACGATGCCCGAGAACTCGACCCTGCCCGAAACCGACTCCGAGACTCAGAAAGTCGAGAGCTTGATTCGCGGCATCCCCGGCGTCACCGCGTATCAAGCCACGGTGGGCGGCCTTGCGGACCCCTTTGCGCCGCCCGGAACGGTGCCGGCCGATCCAACGCGCGCGCAGATCCTGGTCCTGGTGGCGAACGGCCAGTACGACAGCGCGCTCAACGGAGTGAAGCGCGCCGCCGGCGGCTACAGCGGGCCGGCGAAGGTCGAAGTCGGCCAGGCGCAGAACAGTTCCAACGCAAGCAGCAGCCAGATGCAGGTCGACGTCCGCGCGAGCGATCCTTCCACGCTCGAGCAAGCCAACGACGCGGTGCTCACCGCGCTTGCGAATGTGCATGGGCTCGCCAACCTCAAATCGAATCTCGTGGCCTCGAAGCCGCAGTACCAGCTGATCCCGACGCCGAAGCTCGCGGCCTCTGGGCTTACCGTGCAGCAGCTCGCTTTGATCGTCGCTCAGGACGTGAACGGAATCGTGGCCACGCAGGCGCAGCTGCCTCAGGGTCCGGTGCTGGTCAGGGTTCAACTGCCGCCGGGAACGGCCGACAACGCCGGCTCACTTTCGCGCATCCCGATTCCGACCGCCGCCGGCGTGGTGCCGCTGTCAACGCTCGCGACCATCCAACTGACGACCGGGCCACAGAAGGTAAACCGCGTCAACGGCGACCGCGACGCGACGATCACGGGGACCATCACCGGTAACAACACGAACGCGGTTCAGGGCGATGTCAACAAAGCGCTCAACAACGTGAGGCTGCCACCCGGGGCGAGCGTTTCGACAGGCGGAGTCTTCGCCCAGCTCTCATCGGTGCTGCAGCAGTTCGTGCTCGCGCTGCTCGCCGCGATCGCGCTCGTCTATCTGATCATGGTCGCGACGTTCCGCTCGCTCTTGAAGCCGCTGGTGCTCCTGGTCTCGATACCGTTCGCCGCGACGGGCGCCATCATCGCGCTCGTGATCACCAACACGTCGCTGTCGCTGCCGGGGCTGATCGGCATTCTCATGCTGACCGGAATCGTGGTCACGAACGCCATCGTGCTGCTCGATCTCGTCGAGCAGTACCGCGATCGAGGTCTTGGTCTTCACGATGCACTCATCGAAGGCGGGCGTCATCGCCTGCGCCCCATCTTGATGACCGCCTCCGCGACGATGCTCGCCCTGCTTCCGCTTGCGGTCACTGGAGGAGGCGGCGGGATCGGCGGGGCCTTCATCAGCGCGCCGCTGGCCATCGTCGTCATCGGCGGGCTATTCACCAGCACGATCCTCACGCTGGTGCTCGTCCCGGTGCTGTACTCGCTGGCTTCACGCTTTGCCGGACCGCGGACCACGCGCGACCTCGACGCGGTCCTCGATTCGGCCGAAGACCGGCGTCTGAACCCGCTGGGTCAGCGCGCCGCAGCTGCGGTGGCGCCGGCGAGCTACGCGGTGAACCTGACGATCGAGCCCGAGCCAGGATCAACCGGCGATCCCATGGTGCTGGAGGCGCTGACGCGACAGGGATTCTCGGTCGAGCCGGTCGACGGCACGAATCAGAGGCGCATCGTCATCCGCCGGGTGACCGCGAAATCCGCCGATCAGGCGGCTCATCAGGCCCTGGATTTTGTACGGACCATCGTTCCGGCCGAGGGATACCGCCTCGGTCAGCCGGAGGCCGTGGGCGAAGAGGAGCCGTCGGCGGCGCCAGAGCCCGCGGCAGTCTGACGTCCCGCAGCCAAGGTCCCCAAATCCTCGGATAGCCGCGACCATCCGAAAAACCGCGTAATTGTGCTAATGTGCTAGCACAATGGCATTGATCGAGTTCCATCTCGACCCCAATTCCGGCGTTTCGTTCTACGTCCAGCTCATCCAGCAAGTTCGCCAGGCGCTACTCGTCGGACTGCTCAAGCCCGGCGACCGGCTGCCGACGGTCAAAGAAGTGGTGGCGCAGATCGCGATCAATCCGAATACTGTGCTGCGCGCCTATCGCGATCTGGAGCACGAGGGGGTCGTCGTGATGCGCCCAGGCCTCGGAACCTTCATCGCGGTGGGAAACGCCACTCCCGCCGAGCGGAGTGGGTATCGCGTGCTCAGGACCGAGGTCGAGAGAAGCATTCGCAAAGCTCGCGCTCAGGGGCTCGACGACACCACCATCGGCGCAGTCTTCGCCCACGTCCTGCGTGAGACTGCCAGAGAGGGGGTCGCGTGATCGCGCCGATTCGAGCGACCCATCTCGGCAAGCGATTCGGCAAGAACTGGGCGCTGAAAGACTGCTCATTGCTGATTCCACCCGGAAAGATCGCAGGGCTGGTCGGCCCGAACGGCGCCGGCAAGTCAACTTTTCTGCACCTCACGGCTGGACTCTTGCGGCCCACCACCGGCGAAGTGACCGTCTTCGGACGCTCGCCCCAAAAGCAGCTCCTGCTTCTGCTCGACCGGGTCGGATTCGTCGCTCAGGACACGCCTCTGTACGGCGGCTTCACGGTCGCCGAAATGCTCGAGTTCGGCCGGCGCTTGAACGGTCGCTGGGACCACGGCGCGGTCGAAGAGCGCGTGCGGCGTCACAAAATTCCGTTTGAGCAGCGCATCGGTCAGCTCTCCGGCGGCCAGCGATCCCGGGTTGCTCTGGCACTTGCGTTGGGCAAGCGACCCGAGCTCCTGCTGCTCGACGAGCCGGTGGCCCGGCTCGACCCGCTGGCTCGGCGCGAGTTCCTGCAAGGACTGACGCAAGCGGTTGCCGAGGACGGCATCACCGTCCTTCTCTCATCCCATGTGGTCGGCGACCTCGAGAGGGTGTGCGATTACCTGGTCATCATCTCGGCGGGACGAGTCCAGGTCGCCGGAGATCTCGAAGACCTGCTCAACTCACATCACCTGCTGATCGGGCCCCGCAGCGCAAACGGCCTACGCCTCCCTGGCCTGGAAGTGGTCAAGGCGAGCCACACGGAACGTCAAAGCTCGCTTTGGGTTCGCGGGCAAGTGACTGAATTGCCGGACGGCTATCGCGAATCCGCTCTGCCGCTCGAGGAGCTCGTCATCGCCTATCTGTCTGCGCCCGACGCCGCCGCGCTGCCGCAGCCCAGGCTCGAGGAGATGCCGGCATGACCTGGGTGACGTGGCGCCAGCACCGTATGGAGGGCGTGTGGACGTTAGGAGTGGCTGCTGTGTTGGCGGCGATGATCGCCGTCGTCGCCTACGAGGTGCATGTGACGAGCTGCGCAAACACGACCTACTCGGGGGGAGTTGAGTTTTGCCTGCCCAACGACGTGCTGGGCACACTGGCTCAGCTTCTGGTCCAGTACAACCTCTACACGTACGGGCTGGCGGTGCTGCCGGCCCTCGCGGGCGCGTTCATCGGCTGTCCTCTCGTGGCCCGCGAGATCGAAAACGGCACGCACCGGCTCGCCTGGACGCAGGGGGTCACTCGCCTGCGGTGGCTGAGCGTGAAGCTGGTCCTGCTGTCGATTCCGCTGCTGGTTGCCGCCGCGGTGGGCGGTGTCATGGAAGTCGTATTGATCAACCAGTTGGGCCCGTCGGTCGACCGATGGGCCTTCTTTGACCAGCAAGCTCCGATGACCATCGCCGCCACTTTCTTCGCACTGGCTCTCGGCGTCGCAACGGGTGCTGTGATCGGCAGATCCATTCCGGCGATGGCCGCGACTCTGTTCATTTTCGTGGTCGTGCGCATCGGGCTGGCTGAAATTGGCCGGCCGATTTACATGGCACCACTCACCTACACCCAGCACGACATGGCGAACTACAGCTTTCCGCCGCGCGGTTACACGAATGCGTGGTGGGTAGATCAAGCCAGTTTTTATGACTCGGGCGGACATCTTCTCGGTCGCGGATTCGTCGGCGGGTCCGTTCAGCCCGCGTACGCCATCCAGCACTTCCAGCCGGGCGATCGCTTCTGGACATTTCAAGGCATCGAGACGGCGATCCTCTGCATCCTCGCCGTCGCGTTGATCGGATTCGCGATCTACTGGGCGACGCGGCGGGTCAGTTAGCGCCCTAACCTTTCGGACGTGGCTTCTACGGGTGAGGTGACGCACGTCTGGATTCCACAGGGAACGCCTGACAAGTACCTAGCTCGACTGCCGAACGACATTGCGCTTCACGTACTTCCCGATGACACAAGCAGTGACGCGTCGCTTGGTCCTGGGCAGTTCGTCGTCGCTGGATTTTCATCGAGAGAGCACTTCCCCGAGCTGATTCGTCGAATCGAGGATGTGCGTGTAGTTCAAGCCATGTCCGCCGGCATCGAGGATCTGCTGGGCCACATCCCGGGGGGCGCGATTCTCTGCAACGGCGCCGGCATTCATGACATTTCGGTGGCGGAATGGACCGTGATGGCCATCCTCGCCATGTACCGGCACTTACCCGAGATGGTCTCGAGCATGAACGCGGCGCGGTGGAAGCGTCTGAGCATCGAAGAAATGAGCGATCTGGATGGCGTGAACGTGCTGATCGTCGGCTACGGCGCCATCGGCCGCGCCCTCGAAGCACGGCTGGCGCCATTCGGAATGAACATCGTTCGAGTGGGCCGTCATGCACGCACGGGAGTGCACACGACCTCCGAACTTCCGGAACTGCTGCCGCAAGCCGACGTGGTCGTGATCCTGCTTCCTCTCACTCCAGAGACCTCAGGCTTTGTCGATGCAAAGTTCATCGCCCGCATGAAGCACGGTGCGCTGCTTGTCAATCCATCACGCGGCCGCGTGGTCGACACACCGACGTTGACTGAGGCCGTCCGTGAACAGCGGATTCGGGCCGCGCTGGACGTGACCGATCCCGAACCCTTGCCCGACGGTCACGAGCTGTGGACGCTGCCTGGAATCCTGATCACTCCCCACGTTGCGGGCACTGTGAAAGGGATGTTCGATCGAGCGTGGAGCCTCGTTGCACGTCAGCTTCGCAAATACCTGAACGGCGAGCCGCTCGATAACGTCGTTTCCGAAGGCTACTGAAGAACGAGACGTGGTTTTACGCTGATGCTGTGAGTGATTCGCCGCTTTCCGGCATCAGGGCTCTCGAAGTTGGGAACTTCATGGCCGGACCGTTTTGCGGCATGCAGCTTGCCGATCTCGGCGCCGACGTCATCAAGATTGAACCGCCGGTTGGTGGTGATGTGGTGAGGTCGACGGCGCCTTTCGTCGATGGCGAGAGCTCGAACTTCATCCGCCTCAATCGCAACAAGCGCTGCGTGGCCTTGGATCTGAAGGACTCGCGGGGCAAGGCCATCTTCGAGCGGCTCGCGCGGACGGCCGACGTGGTCGTCGAAAACTTGCGACCAGGCGCAATGGCGAGGCTCGGCCTGGATTACGCCCCGCTCAAAGAGCTCAACCCGCGCCTGATCTATATCGCTGCATCGGGTTGGGGCCAGGACGGGCCGCTGGCACAGCGGTCCGGCCTCGACATCATGGCTCAGGCGCGAAGCGGATTGATGAGCATCACCGGTGAGCCGGACGGTGATCCCGTCAAGGTCGGCGTTCCGATCTGCGATCTCGTGTGCGCACTCTATGGAGCGCTCGCTGCGGTCTCCGCGCTGCGCGTGAGGGATCAGACCGGCGAGGGTCAGCTGGTCGACGTCAGCCTGTTCGAGTCTGCGATGTCGCTTGCGGTCTGGGAAGCGGGAAGGTATTTCGCGACCGGCGAAATCCCGGTGCGTCATGGGTCGGCGCATCAGGCCAGCGCTCCGTACCAGGCGGTGCGCGCGGCGGATGGATGGGTGACGATCGGCGCAGCCAGCCCACGCAACTGGCAAGGGCTGTGTCGCACCCTCGGCCTGGAAGGGCTCGAGAACGATGCCCTCTACGCGGATCCGACGAGCCGCATGAAGAACCGCTCGCAGTTGATCGCGGAGATCGAATCCGTCACCGTGACTCGACCGGTGGCGCATTGGATCACCAGACTCGAGGCGGAAGGTGTCCCCTGCGCTCCGCTTCAGGATTTCGGGCAATCATTCACCGATCCGCATCTGCTCGCCCGCGGATTCTTCTGGGACGCACCCCATCCAACTCTCGAAGAGGTCCGCCAGCTCGGTTCGCCGATGCGCTTTTCAGTCTCGATGGTGCGCCGCGATCGAGCCGGCCCCCGGCTGGCGAGGACACCCGGACCGTCCTTCATGAGCTTGGCGTGAGCAACCGAGAGATCGACGAGCTGGTAAGTGATCGCGTTGCGGCCGAGCCGGCCAAGGCACTGGCATGATCGAGCTCGCGGGCGGCGAACTCCAGACCGAACGCAGGGGCCCCGTCCAGTGGATCCTTTTCAACCGTCCGCAGGCCAGGAATGCCTTGACGTGGGCCATGTACGAGGCTCTGGTCAAGGAGTGCGAACGGATAAATCAGGATTCGACGATTCGGGTGGTCGTGATCACCGGTAATGGGCAGGCGTTTGCCGCCGGCACCGACATCTCGCAGTTTCAGTCGTTCAAGACCGCGCAGGACGCGCTCGATTACGAGCGCAACGCGAATCACGTGGCCGAAGCCGTCGAATCGGTCAGCGTGCCGGTGATCGCAGCGATCGCGGGACCTTGCACAGGCGGCGGCGCGTCGATCGCGACGTGCTGCGATATTCGGATCGCGAGCCCGTCCGCAAGGTTTGGAATCCCGATTGCGCGGACGCTCGGGAATTGCCTGTCGCAGCAGAATTACGCGCGGCTCGTCGCGGCGTTCGGACTTCCTCGCGCGAAGCAACTGCTGATGACTGCTCGATTGATGAATGCGCAGGACCTTCTGACTGCGGGGTATGTAGCGGAAGTGGTCACCAGCGAAGAGGGATTGCTGCCCCGCGCACAATCGCTGGCCGAAGAGATCGCGGCCTTCGCGCCTTTGACGCTGCGAGCGACCAAACTTGCCACGCATCGCGTCCGAAATCAGCTTTTCCCGATCGAGGAAGACAAAGACTTGATCGAGATGTGCTACCTCTCGGAGGATTTCCGGGAAGGCGTCGCATCGTTTCTCGAGAAGCGCAAGCCGAACTGGAAGGGCCGCTAGCGCCAAGCTACGGATCGTCCGGACCATCCGTGATAATCGCGTGCGATTGAGCTGCTTCGTCCGGACTATCCGTGAGCTACTACTGCAGGTCTTTGGCGAAGCAGACGCTGGTTGCTGACGTGACGTACTCGCCCCAGCAGTCCACCTGTTCGTAGCCGGCGCGCCGGTACAGCGCAATCGCGGCGTCTTGATAGATGCCGGTCTCGAGCACGATCCGGTTGACACCGAGGCGCCTCGCCTCGGCCTCGAGACGGTCCAGCACCGCACGGCCGACTCCCTTGCCGCGGTGGCCTGGCTTCACGTACATGCGCTTGGCTTCCGCGGTCGCCGGATCGAGGAGCCTGATCGCACCGCAACCGACCGCATCGGCGCCATCGCGTGCGATCAGAAACAAGCCGCGGCCATCGTCCAGTTGCTCGGCCTTCAGGTTGGGACCAAAGCGCTGCTCGGGCAGATACGACTGAGAAAGCTCGCCGTCCAGAGCGCTCACGAGGTGCCTGGCGTCTTCCGACGAAAAAGATTCGGGCTTGATGGACAGGCTCATTTCATGCCGGCTTCGAGCCAGTCGATTATCGCGCCGACCTTCTTCCAGTCGCCGGCTTTGCGCGCCGCGATCAATTCTTTCAACGCGGCCGGCTCGATCGAAAGCAGCGCCTCCGCACCCGAGCTCGCATATCGCACCAGCGCATGGTGCAAAACCTCGTCGTAGGAAACACCGGTGCTCAAAGCCAAATTTCTAAGGGTCGGCGTCGGATCGACGTGCCGAGACAGCTCCACGTCGTCGCGAAAGTTCTGGTTGTCGACCGCATTTTTGATATCGAGCTGGACGAATGACCCATCGGAACGCCGCTCACCGGCGATCCACTGCACCGGTCTCGTGAAAACCGGGCCGTCGAAAACAAACGAGTGATACTCGCCGTTCTCGCCGCACTCATCGACTCCAGTCGCGGCGATGTCGACGGCGAACCGTTCGTCGATGATCCGCCCCAGCCACAACTCGTCGAGACGCTTCAAATCCACGCATGTGATGACTGCGCGACCGCCGGATTCGACGAACTCCCAGAGCAGGTCGGCGGGCGGCTCATCCCAGATGGGCTCGACTTGCCTCAGGCCGGCCGCCGTCACGCGTTCCTCGTACCAGGCGCGAACGTCCGCTAGATGGATGTCACCGAAAACGACGCCCTCGAACCCTTCTGACTGGAGCCGCTCGAGCTCCTCGCGAAGCCGCGCCTCCATTTCGGGCCAGCTCGTGGCGATGGCTCGCAGCTCGATCCCGATCGCGATCGCTTGCTGCATGAGCATTTCGACCCGAGTCGCATGGAAGCGAACGCGCCCGGTGGACTCGTCGTAGAAGCTCAGCAGCAATGTGACGTCGAGCCCGGATGCCCTGGCTCTCTGCAGAGCCAGGGCACTGTCCTTGCCGCCAGACCACATCAAGGCGTAACGACCGCCCACCGCGAGTCATTCTCGCCTTTACTTGCTTTCGACCACCTCCCACAGATCGACTGGATCACCGGCCGAGGTCGGGTTGTGAATGTCGACCACGAACGCGCCCAACTGACCGTTGGTCGGGAAGCGCAAGGCGAGCACTCCGTCCTGCACAGTCCCCTGCGCCACCACCTTTCCGGTCGGATCCGTGATCGTCACCGTGACACCCGGAACCGCCTGAACGATCGCGTCGATGTCAATCGTGGAGGCCGTGGCCAGGATCGTCTGCGAGGTGCTGACGAGCGGCCCGAGCAAAGTGCTCACGAGTTGAGACACAGCCTGTGGACTGCCGCCTGATCCGGTCGTGAAACCGCTGTAGATGTTGAACCCGTCGACGTAATCCATGTTTTGCGTCGACACTCCGCTGTCGTTGAGGACATCGATGCGGAGCGTGTGCGGACCACTGGAGACATTCCAGTGATACGTCACTCCGAAGGTGAGGTCGTTACGACCGGTCATGTCCGGGTGGGTTGGATCCGTCGGCGGCCGGAAATCGCTGATCTTCTGAACGAATTTGCCGTCGATGCTGACGTTGAAGTCTCCGCCTCGTGGGCCGGTTGCGGTGACGAGATC
>DATLKH010000014.1:0-9960 GCA_035538475.1 Candidatus Dormiibacterota bacterium
CGATCACCTGCGCGTCCTCCTGCAGGGCCGCGTCGACCACCATCTCAGGCGTCTGGCGCAAGCCGGTGTAGATCACCTCATAACCGGCATCGCGCAGCGCCCGGGCCACCACCTTGACTCCTCGGTCGTGTCCGTCGAGTCCGACTTTCGCCACTACGATCCGGATCGGCTTGGTCGCAACGTGGCTCATACGACGGCGGTCTCTGTGTAGATACCGAAGACTTCGATGAGCGTCTGCATGATCTCGCCTTCGGTGGCGTAGGCGCGAACGGCGTCGAGGATGTACGGCATCAGGTTGTCGTTCCCGGCCGCGGCCTTCCGAAGTTTCGACAGCGCATTGCTCGCCTTCGCCTGATCGCGCTTGGCGCGGACCTGCCGTACTCGGGCGACCTGCTCGCTTTCATACCGCGGATCGATGCGAAGGATCTCCAGTGGCGGCTCGTCGTCGACAGTGAACTCGTTGACGCCGACCACCAGCCGTCGCTTTTGCTCGAGCTCTTTCTGATACCGGAATGCAGCATCTGCAATCTCTTTCTGGAAGAAGCCTGATTCGATCGCCGGTATGACTCCGCCGAACTCGTCGATGCGCTTGAAGTAAACCTCGGCCTGCCGCTCCATCTCGTCGGTAAGCGATTCGATGAAGTAGCTGCCGCCCAACGGATCGATCGTGTTCGCGACCCCAGTTTCATATGCGAGCAGCTGCTGTGTGCGCAGCGCGATTCGGGCCGCTTTGTCAGTGGGCAGTGCGAGCACCTCGTCCATAGCGTTGGTGTGCAGAGACTGAGTGCCTCCGAGCACCGCGGCCAAAGCCTCGATCGCCGTGCGCGCAATGTTCAGCTCGGGCTGTTGAGCCGTCAGAGACACGCCGGCCGTCTGCGTGTGGAAGCGCAGCTTCCACGATCGCTCTTGCTGCGCGCCGTAGCGCTCACGCATCCAGCGCGACCAGATCCGCCGTGCGGCGCGGAACTTCGCAATCTCTTCGAAAAAGTCGATGTGCGCATCGAAGAAAAAGGACAGTCGGGAGGCGAAGTCGTCGATGTGCATTCCCCGCTCGAGGCACGCGTCCACGTAAGCCATGCCGTCGGCGAGCGTGAACGCGAGCTCCTGCGCCGCAGTCGATCCGGCTTCACGGATGTGATAGCCGGAGATCGAGATCGTGTTCCACTTCGGAACCTCCTTCGCGCAGTACTCGATCGAGTCGACCACCAGTCGCATCGATGGTTCCGGGGGAAAGATGAACTCTTTCTGTGCGATGAACTCTTTGAGGATGTCGTTCTGCAGCGTGCCGCCGAGCTTCGAGGCCGGCACGCCCTGCTCTTCGGCGACCGCGATGTACATGCAAAGGAGAATCGCGGCGGGCGAATTGATGGTCATCGAAGTCGTGATCTCGCCGAGAGGGATGCCCTCGAAAAGCGTTTCCATGTCGGCCAGCGAATCGATGGCGACACCGCAGTGGCCGACCTCGCCGAGGCTGGTCGGCGCGTCCGAGTCCTGACCCATCAGGGTCGGCATGTCGAAGGCAACGGAGAGACCGGTCTGCCCGTTGGCCAGCAGGTACTTGTAACGCTGGTTGGTCTCTTGAGCGGTGGCGAAGCCGGAGAACTGGCGCATCGTCCAGAGCCGGCCCCGATATCCGCTCGGATGAATGCCGCGCGTGTACGGAAACTGACCTGGGAACTCCTCCGGCCGGCGAGGCAAGTCTTCTTTCGTATAGAGCGGCTTCAGCGGGATGCCGGAGATCGTCGAAGTCTCCATGCCGTCGTCGCGCGACGGGCCCGACTCGAACTCCTCCTTCCACACCTCTTTGGGATCGCGGGCTTTTACTTTCAACTCAATTCAATTATCGGTTCGGTCGGTGCGGTTAAGGATTTCTTCGGCCGTTCGGTACGGCGTGCCGTCCCTGAGCAGACGTTCGGCCAGCTCCCGATCCTCGTCCAGGACCCGGCGAGCTCGATCGCGGGCGAGCTCGGCCGCGATCTCGGCGGCTTCATCTCGCAGCCGGCGCTCCGCCAGGTCCTTGGCAAGCCCGGTCGCTTCCAGGTGCTTGCGGTGGTCCAAAACCGCCTTCCAGACCTCGTCCAAGCCTTCGCCACGCGTTGCCACCGTGGGGATGATCGGCGGCCGCCAGGCTTTCTTGGGGGCCATGTTCAGCATGGTCCGCAGCTCCGTCACCACCCTCGCATAGCCGTTGATGTCGGCCTTGTTGACCACGAAAACATCCGCAATCTCGAGGATCCCGGCTTTGATCATCTGAACGCTGTCCCCGAGATTCGGGGCGAGGACGACCACGGTCGTCCCGGCGACGGAAGCCACATCCAGCTCGGACTGGCCCACCCCCACGGTTTCAAGGATGACCTCGTCAAACCCGAACGCGCCCAGCAACCGGACGGCCTCGCGCGTCGCCAGCGACAAACCACCCAGATGGCCGCGCGCGCCCATGCTGCGGATGAAGACCTTGGCGTCGAGGGCGTGTCGCTGCATGCGCACCCGATCGCCGAGGATCGCGCCGCCAGTGAACGGCGAGTTGGGATCGGTGGCCAGGACCGCAACCGAGAGATCTCTCTTTCGCAGCAGCGCGACCAGCGCATCGACAAGTGTCGACTTCCCGGTTCCCGGTGCGCCGGTGAATCCCGTGACTCCGGGCGCCGCCGCCCGCCCTACCGATTCCTCGAGCCGGCGTACCGAGGGGTCACGGCGTTCGACAAGGCTGATCGCCCTAGCCAGGGCACGCACGTCGCCGGACCGAAACTTTTCCGTTAAACCTTCGTCGTTCAGCTGCTCACTCGCCCAACCAGCGTAGGGCGAAGTCGTGTCCGAGCACCACCACGAGACCGTAAGTCTGCTGGCCGGATGAAGGTGTGGGGTTGCTCGGTGTGGCGGCAACGACTGTGCCGCCGAAGAAGCTCTGCAGATAGTGCGCCGTCAGCGGAAACTTGCCGCCTGAGTAGTCGAGGATCACGGTTTGTGACGAGGGTCGGTGGCCGACAGGGTCGTTCAGATACAGACCGGTCGGATCGAACATCGAGGTCACGCGCTGATCAAGACCTGGAAAGTTGTTGGACGCGTTCACGAATTGAACCGGCGCCTTTTCCGCAAGCGCCTTTGGATCGACGAACAGCGCCCCGAAGTACTTGTGGATCATGTTGAACGACGGATCGTCGGGGCACAGCTGAGACGTTCCCGGTCCGAGACCGCAGTCATACGCGTCGAGCAGATTCCCCTGTGCGGCTCCGGAGGGCGCAGTCAGCGCGACGCGAATGATCGAGCTGTCGGGAAGGTTCCTGCCCCAGTCATAGATCGCTTTCATGTCCGTCGGACTCATATCGGTGTGGATGTTCTTCTGCAGCGCATCGAGCAGCTGCGGAGCCTTGGCGAAGCCATCGACGGTGGTGGCCTTTTTCTTGATCGCTTCCATGATGTCCTGCTGCCGACGCGCCCTCCCGAAGTCCGACGATTGCTCGGGCTCGACTGCATGGCGTGAACGCGCGACTTCCAGCGCCGCCTCTCCGTTGAGGTGCTGGCAGCCGGCTTTGAAATGGATGCCGTTGCGCACGTATCCGTTGTGGTAGTCCGGGTACTCGTAGTCGTCGAGGTTGGTGGTCAGGCAAACGTCCACCCCGCCCAGCGCATTGACCATGTCGCGAAATGCAATGAAGTCGACTGCGATGAATCGGTCGTAGGTGAGGCCCGTCACTTTTCCGACCTCGTGCTCGGCCGCATACCCGCCGCCGTCTGGACCCTGATACTGGGGAGCGACGCAGCAGATGATGTCGGTGTAAGGCACCTCATACGCGGCGTTGATCTTCTGGACCCACTGCCGGCTGGGATTGGTCTGCAGATTCATGCGCACGACCAGGTCTCGTGGAATCGACGCCATCGCGACGCGGCCGCTGGTCGGATCGATCGAGACCGACATGATCGAGTCGGTCAGGTACGGCGCGTCGTTCTCTTCACCGCCCATGCCGAGCAGCAAGACGTTGACCTGCTGGCCGTGCTTCAACTTGTAGGCGATCGTGCCGGGTGAAGGTTCCACCGCCTGAGCGATCTCGCCGATGGGATTCACGTGGTGCCCGGTCGTGGTCGAGATGAAGTCGTCGAACCGCTTGTAGGTCAAGGTCGCGCCGACGAGCAGCGCGAGCATGACGACCGCCACCACGACCGCAGGTACCGACCTGGTCAGGCGGTAGAAGACGCTGTAGCGGGTTCGCCTGGGCCGCTTGGGCCGGGCCCGTGACATGAGCACCGGGATTTTAACAACGCTGTACCGCGATTCTGGTTACGGCGAGGGCGTTGCTCCGGACTGGTTGAGGGCGCTCGAGACGATGATGAAGACGACGAAAGCGGCCGAGGCGACAAATCCGATGATCCCGAGCACGAGGCCAACGATGGCCAGGGTGCCGCCGCCAACAGTCCCGCCACTTGATTGGATCCGCTGTCTCGAAATGAACCCCATGATCGCGGCGGTGGGACCGAGGACCAAACCAAGGCAGGCCGCTGAACAGACCAGGGACAGAATCCCGAGCACGAGTGATGCGATGGCGAGGCCATCGGTGCGCTGCGCGGCATAACCCCCATATGCGGCCCCGCCGGCGTAGCCAGGCGCCATCTGGTAGCCGCCCGGCGGCGGCGGTGGAACATAACCCCCGGTGGGCGGAGGTGGCGGGTTGTAGCCCCCACCTGGAGGTGGCGGCGGCGGGTTGTATCCGCCCGTTGGCGGTGGCGGCGGCGGGTTGTATCCGCCTGTGGGCGGTGGTGGCGGCGGAGGAGGTGGTGTGTAGCCGCCTCGAGGCGGTGGCGGCGGAGGCGCCGGCGTTCGGGCGGGCTCCGGCGGGGTCGGCTTCGGTTCGTCGCCCTTTTCTTCTTCGCTAGGCGGCGGCGGCTCGTCCGGCATTCAGTTCCTCCGTTTTCAGGTTGAACCGAGCTCGTAACTCCGCACTATCCAGGCCTGCATCGCAAGTCCATAGGCGCTCGTGAACAGAGCGCCGACGACACACGCGAAGAAGCCGAGCTGAGCGACGAACCCGACGGCGATCAGCATAAGGCCCGCGATCAGGGTATTGATCGGCGACTTGCGCATGAGCTTTGCCACCTCACGCACGTCGAGTCCTCCCCTGATCCCGCGCCTGTCGGTGCCCAGGACGATCGCGGGAAGCGCAAAGTTCAACGCGAGCGCGCCCAGCGCTGCGATGGCGAACAGCAGCAAATTCAGCAGAACGGCCACGCCGAGAGCCGCGGAGCTCGCGGTTCCCTTGCCCTCCGCCGAGTAAATCTCGATCACAGGGATGTACAGCACGACGAGAACGGCGGTCAGCGCGAGCGCATAGACGAGATTCACCACAAAGAGGTTGAGGCCCCGGCCGATGTGGGAGAAGTTGGCGGCCGGTAGCTTTTCCTCACCGGCTCGCAGGCGGTCGATGGCGGCCAGCATCCAGCCGAGCCCGTTGATCAGCCCGGCGATGGGCACGATGAGGATCAGCCCGACGATCACGACCTTCTTCAACCACTCAGGATCCCGGACGGGCCAGACGAACGCGTCCGTGATCCGGTCCACAGGCCGCTACTGAGTCGAAGATCCCGAGATCAGCAGCAAGATGAACCAGATCAGTGTCACGGCCGCACCCACAGCGGTGGCGATGGCGCCGATCACCCAACCCGCGACTGCGGTGGAGCGCCCGCCAAGCTCACCCTTCGATTCATCGATGCGCCCCACGGCTGACTTCCCGAGGAAGTAGGCAAGCGGACCAAGCGCCATCCCGGGAAGTCCGAGTGGGAGGCCGAGCAGCAAGCCCAGGATCCCGGAGAGCAGCGAGACGACCGTCCGGCGTTCGGTCCTTCCGGGGCTAGGCGCCGGCGGGAATGCCGGCGGCGGGTGGGTCGGATATGGCGAGTAGACCGGTGGTGGTGGAGCGGGCTGACTGCTCAACGCAGCAGTGCTCGAGCTATGACAACTCTCTGAATCTGATTGGTGCCTTCATAAATCTGCGTGATCTTGGCGTCTCTCATCATTCGTTCGACCGGGTAGTCGCTGATATAGCCGTAACCGCCGAGCAGCTGCACGCAGTCGGTCGTCACTCGCATCGCCATGTCCGAGGCGAAGAGCTTGGCCATGGCAGCGACCTTGGTCAGATCTGGTGCTTTGGCGTCGACTTTGGTCGCGGCTTGAAAGACGAGGTTGCGCGCCGCGGCGATCTGCGTGGCGATGTCCGCAAGCATGAACTGGATTCCCTGAAAGCTCGCGATCGCCTGGCCGAACTGCTGGCGCTCTTTTACATAGTTGAGCGCGTAGTCGAACGCGCCCTCGGCGATGCCCAGCGCTTGCGCTCCGATGCCGGGCCGCGAGCGGTCGAGCACCGCCAGCGCGATCTTGAAGCCCTGCCCTTCGTCGCCGAGCCGGTTTGCGGCCGGCACCTTCACGTCCTCGAGCACGATCTGCGCAGTCGGTGAGCCCCTAATTCCGAGCTTGTGCTCGAGCTTGGCGACCTGCCACGGGCTCGTTTCGCGTTCGAGAACGAATGCCGAGATGCTGCGGTGGTCGGATCCGCCGTCCGTCTGAGCGAAGACCACCAGCGTGCCCGCTTCGCTGCCCTGAGTGATGAACTGCTTGGTGCCGTTGAGGACGTATTCGTCTCCGTACCTCTTGGCGCGCGTCTTCATCGCCGCCGCATCCGAGCCACTGCCCGGCTCCGACAGCGCGTAGGCGGCGACCTTTTCGCCCGACGCCAGCGGCGGGCACATGCGCTTCTTCTGCTCCTCGCTCCCCGCGACGAGGATCGGATAGGAGCCGAGAGCCTGGACGGCGAGAATCAATGAGGAGCTTGCGCACGCCTTGGCGATCTCCTCGATTCCCATGCAGATGGTCACGCTCGAGCCCGAGATGCCGCCGTATTCCTCTGGAAACGGGATGCCGAGGATGCCGCTCTCGGCGAATAGCCTTTCGATGTCCTTTGGGTATTCGCCTGTTTGGTCGATCTCGGCCGCGCGCGGCGCGACGCGGTCCTGCACCAGCTCGCGGATCGTGTCCCGAATCGCCACCTGTTCCGCGTTGAGCTCGAAGTCCATCTCGATCTTGATTATCGGTGCCCGAGCAGTTCGCGGGCTATGACCACCCGCTGGACCTGGTTGGAGCCTTCGTAGATCTGCAGTGCCTTGGCGTCCCGCACGTGCCGCTCAAACGTTGCGCCGGCGATCGCTCCTTCCTCGCCTGCGATCTGAAGGGCGTCCAGTGCGACCTGCATCGCCGTGTCGGTGGAGTGCAGCTTCGCCATCGACGCTTGTCGGGTGAAGGGGCGTCGCCGGCTGCACAACCACGCGGCCTGGTACGCGAGCAGGCGCGCTGATTCCACTCGCGTCGCCATGTCGGCGAGCAAGAAGTCGTCGCCCTGCTCATGTCCGCGTCCGCGCATGAGCCCGCGAGTCTCGTCGACCGCGGCTTGAGCGATGCCGAGCGCCTGACCCGAGATGCCGATCCGGCCTGAATCCAAAGCGCGCATGGCGACGGTGAATCCCTTGCCCTCGGCGCCGAGGCGGTTCGCGGCCGGCACGCTGACGTCCTCGAGCACGAGCTCGCCAGTGGGCGACCCGTTGAGGCCCATCTTTTGGAAGACCTGGCCCACTTTCAGCCCAGGGCTCTCGGCGGGCACGAGGAACGCCGACACGCCACGCGCCCCGGCCTCTGGTCCTGTCCGTGCAAAAACGACATACAGGCCGGCGTGCCCGATGTTGGTGATGAAGACTTTGGTTCCATTGAGGACGTATCCGTTGCCGTCGCGGCGTGCCGTGGCCGCGAGGGACCCCGCATCCGATCCGGACGCCGGCTCGGTCAAGGCAAACGCTCCCAACAGTTCGCCTGATGCGAGCTGCGGCAGCCACCGTCGCTTTTGCTCCTCGTCGCCGAACAAAAGGATCGGCTCGGTGCCGACGCTGGTGTGAACATCGACGATGACCGCGGTCGACGCGCATGCTTGCGCCAGCTCTTCGATGCAGATGGCAAAGGCCAGGGCGTCGAGTCCCGCTCCCCCGTATTCGCGCGGAATCAGCACGCCCATGAGCCCCGCCTCCGCCGCCGCTTTGACCGCTTCCTGGGGGAATCGATGCTCCCGATCGGTCTGAGCAGCCAGGGGCTGAACCACGCCTTGCGCCAGCTCACGAACAGCAGCGCGAAAGGTCGCGTGCTGGGGCGCCAATTCAAGGTCCAAGAGAGGCGTTAACTAGAATAGTGGGCTTGACAATGGAAGCAGGGCCGAGATACCTCGAGGGGACCACGGTAGGGAGCGGCCGCGACATCATCGGCGTCCGGCGTGACCGTATCGCGGACATAATCAGCACCGGCCGCGAGATCATCGTCAGGGCCAAGAGCGAAAAGCTGCTTCCCGAGACCATCACGGGGGCCACGGCGGCCCTTCTGGTGACGATCGCCGGCTACGGAGAGCCACTCTCGGAAGGGCAGTGGCGCGAACTGGCGGGGGTCGTTGGGGGCATCATGCGTGACAGCACTTATGCGGACCTCGCCCGCCTTCGGACGTTGATAACCCAGGAGCAATTCATGAACGTGGCACGCAACCAGGGTTATTCGCGTTTCATTCGCCGTCTTGACGACGGAAGGTGGGTCTGCGAGCTTGCGCCAAAGCTTGAAGATCTCCCTGACGAATAAGCACCCTCTTAGAGTGCTCGGAAGCGCGTTTCGTTCGCGCGCATTTCGAATCTTTTTCGGAGGCCTTTTTCTAGCCACCATCGTCAGCCCGGCAGCGGTGGTGTTTGCCGTGGTCTGGACGGCGCCGCCCGTGAGTCCCGGCACGGCAGTGAGCCCCGACACGCAGTCCCTGCGCCTGCTGCCGGCACCCGACGAACAGCCGACCAGCCTGCCCGAGCCTGCCTTCAACGTCTACGCGAACACGATGTCAGGCGTCGTGCCCTGCCCGCTGTGCGAGCTGCCCGGACGGGTTTACGTCCCGAACAGCAGAGCCGGTACGGTCGATGTCATCGACCCGGCGACGTTCAAGGTCATCGATCACTACCAGGTGGGGGCGATTCCGCACCACATCGCGCCGGCGTGGGACATGAGTCAGCTGTTCGTCGACAACGAAGGATCGAGCTCGCTGACCGTGCTCGACATTCACTCCGGGCGCCCGACGGGCACGGTGTCGATTCCTTTTCCGTACAACCTCTACTTCACGCCCGACGGCACTAAAGCGGTCGACGTCGTCGAGCGGCTGCAGCGAATCGAGTTTCGCGACTGGCGACACGGGTGGAAGCTGCTGGCCTCCGTTCCGATCCCGTGGCCGGGCGCAGACCACCTGGACTTCAGCGCCGACGGCAGCTACCTGATGATCTCGACCGAATACTCGGGCGTCGTGGCACGCGTCGACACCAATCAGATGAAGCTCACTGGATCGGTGTATGTGGGCGGCCTGCCGATTGACGTCAGGCTGTCGCCGGACGGCAAACTGTTCTACGTCACGAATCAGGGCCGAATGGGCGTGTCGATAATCGACCCGAACGCGATGAAGGAGATTCAGTTCCTTCCCACAGGTCGCGGTGCGCACGGGGTGCAGGTGTCGCGCGACACGAAATCCCTCTACGTCTCCAACCGGCTGGAAGGGACGATTTCAGTCATCGATTTCGCGACGCGAAGCGTCAGCGGGAAGTGGGTCATTCCCGGCGGGGGTAGCCCTGACATGCTGCAGCTCAGCCCCGACGGCACTCAGCTGTGGGCCTCCGGCCGGTACAACGCGACCGTGTACGTGTTCGACACGCGGACCGGCCAGACGATCGCGAAAATTCCGGTCGGGGCGGAAGACCACGGGCTGACGTACTTCCCGAACGTGGGGGCCCACAGCCTCGGCCACAACGGGGTCTATCGCTGACGGCTCGGATCCCCGGATCGTCGCGACGATCCGGACGTTGCTGGCCTGCCAAGACCTACGCTCCGATCAGCCTCGCGATCAGCATGCGCTGAACTTC
>DATLKH010000015.1:0-2566 GCA_035538475.1 Candidatus Dormiibacterota bacterium
CTACCCGCGGAGTCGTGCCGGCCTAGTCTGTGCGGGACATGGCCGGCGAGCGGTTTCGAGATGCGATGGCGCGACTTCCCGCCGGCGTCGTGGTTGTCAGTACACGCCTCGGCGACGAATTCCGCGGGCTGACCGCGAGCAGCCTCGTGTCGATCTCGCTCGAGCCGCCGATGGTCTCTGTGGGCCTGGAGCACAAGGCGGCCACACGGGCTGCGGTGGTCGAGGCGAAAGCCTTCAACGTCAGCCTCCTGACCCGAGCTCAGGAGTTCATCGCCGACCGTCTGGCCGGCCGCGCTCCGGCCATCGACGCACAATGGCGAACCCTGCCCCACCGGCTCGGATCAAACGGAATTCCACTGCTCGACGGCTGTGCCGCGTGGCTCGAGTGCAAGCTCGTCGCCATTCACCCTGCGGGCGATCACGACCTCTGCATCGGGGAGGTCACCGCTGCCGAGATCGGGTCTGGCGATCCGCTCATCCTTTGGGACCGAGCGTTTTGGACGTTGCACTAAACTCCCGGATCGTCGCGACAACGCCGCCTCCTCGCGCGTGAAAACCCCGGATCGTCGCGACGATCCGACACTTGATGACGCTCCGCAACTTTTAATAAGGAAGCTCTTCCTCTTCCATCCCAAAGTGGTGCCCGACCTCATGCAGGATCGTGCGCCGGACCTCGCTCACCAGCTCCTCCATCGAGGCCGCCGACTCTTCGTGCGAGCGCTTGTACAGCGTGATCCGCTCCGGCCAGCCCTCACCGGCAGCCAGCGCCGTCGATCCTTCATACAGCCCCATCAGGCCGTCGGGCGAGCTCTCCTCGAGGATGAACACGGTGTTTTCGAGATAGGGCTCGAACTGTTCCGGGATCGAATCGATCGCCGCCTGCGCCGCTTCCTCGAATTGCTTCATGCTCACCCGCATGCATGAATTGAAACGCGTGTTGGTGGTCGGCGCCGGCACCATGGGATCGCAGATCGCCCTTCAGACCGCCCTAAGTGGGCGTTACGACGTGACCTTGCTCGACACCGTCCCAGGCCAGCTCGACCGGGCCCGGGCGCAAAACCAAAAGCTGCTCGACCGCTCGGTCGAGAAACAGCGGCTGAGCCGCGAAGCCGCCGACCAGGCGCTTTCCCGCATCGAAGGATCCGAGAAGCTCGACACGGCGGCGCCGGCCGCCGACCTGGTGATCGAAGCGGTGATCGAAGACTTCGACGCGAAGAAGAGCGTTTTCGAAGCACTGAGTAAGCACGCAAAGAAGGACGCGATTCTTGCCAGCAACTCGAGCACGATCGCCATCAGCCGGCTCGCCGATTTCACCGGGCGGCCAGAACTGTGCTGCAACATGCACTTCTTTCACCCTGTCACCGTGATGCAGCTGTGCGAGATCGTGCGCGGACCGAAAACCTCGCAAGACACGATTGAAACCGCGATGGAATTCGTCCGCAGCATCGATCGGACACCGGTCCTGCTGCAGAAAGAGATCTGGGGCTTCATCGTCAACCGGATTCTGTTCGCCGCCTCCGAAGAGGCCATGCGGCTGCTCGAAGGCGGCTATGCCAGCGCCGAGGACATCGACATCGCGGTGCAAAAGGGCCTCAACTGGCCGATGGGCCCGTTCCACTTGCTCGACTTCAGCGGACTCGACATCTTCTACGGCGCGATGAAAGATCGCCAGGCTCACGGAGAAGGAGGCGAGGTCCCTCAGGTCCTGAAGAAGCTGGTCGAAGCGCGCCACCTCGGGCGCAAGACCGGCGAGGGTTTCTTCAAATACGAATAGGGGCTTGCCGGGGCAAAATAAATTTGCCCCCGTAGCCCAATGGCAGAGGCAGCCGGCTTAAACCCGGTCCAGCGCGGGTTCGACCCCCGCCGGGGGTATAGACAATCGACCTCGATGGGACCAAGGATTCGAGGGGAAGACCCCGACGAAGAGCCCGACGAGCCTCAGCCAGATGGCGCGCCTCGCCCTTCTTCCGGCTTCCTGCCTACGGTCGAACCACCCGGTCGTGAATGGGAATGGTCGACCAAGGTGCTCACCGTGGCCCAGGTTGCCGATGGAATCACGCTGGTCAAGCTCCTGACCGAGGCCGGCGCCGAGGGCTGGGAGCTCTCCGACGTGATCGACGGGGGGGAGAAGCGCGTGATCCTGTTACGCCGATCTAAGCGGTCGGCTCGTGAGTCACGCCGAGTAGGTTTCGCGCCTCCAACGCCCAACTGAGCGCGCCTCCGCCGCGGCGCCGTCGGCGCATCCTCGTCATCGAAGACGATGTCCCCGTGCGCATGCTCGTGGCAGAGGTCTGCCGCTTGCAGGGCCACGACGTCGTCGAGGCCGGCACCGGTGCGCAGGCCATCGAGCTCGGCCGCACCGCTCAGCCGGACCTCGTGCTTGTCGACTGGGTGCTTCCTGACATCAGCGGCACCGAGGTGATCCGTGAGCTGCGCCGTCAAGGCGTGGTCGCGCCAATGGTCATGCTCACGGGACGCTCGACAAAGATGGACAAGGTCGTCGGCCTGGAGGTGGGCGCTGATGACTACATCACCAAACCGTTTGATTCACGCATCCTCGCCGCCC
>DATLKH010000016.1:0-7140 GCA_035538475.1 Candidatus Dormiibacterota bacterium
TTCATCAAGAAGAGCGACTGATACAGGTCGAAGGGGGGATTGTCATTCGGGCCCTTCCACAGCCGCCGGCTCAGCTTGTCTTTGACAGTTTTCATTAGCGCGCGACGATCAGCAGGCGCGGTCATTTGCTGCGGGATTCTAGGCCGGGCGCACGTTAGGTCATCCGGCTTTCCGCGGCGCTTCCGTTACCCCGGAAGGTATTTCTCCCGAAAACCCCACTGGAGGTACTGCCCGTGGAGTGGATCGACACAGCCGCGCCTCGTTCCAAAGCTCGGATCACAGGACTGGTTTACCTCCTTTACTTTTTGACCGCCGTGGGCAGCGCCTTGATCCCACCAGGGATCGGCGGACCTTTCCCGCTGCCGACCAACGCCGACGCTTTCGCGAGCAGCGTCATGTCTAACACCTCGTCCTACGAGATCGGGGCGGGCGTGGCCCTGCTGTCCACCATCCTCTACGTCGCGCTCGGCGGTTTGTTGTACATGCTCTTCAGGCCGGTGAGCCGAACGCTCGTACTCCTGATGCTGCTGTTCACGCTCGCCGAGAGCGTGGTCACGGCCATCGGCGGCCTGCTTCAGCTGGCGCCACTGACTGTGCTCGACGGGAGCTCCTACCTCAGCGTCTTCGACGCCCGGCAGCTGCACGCCATCGCCCTCCTCTTCCTTCGCCTCAGCGCGCAGTCAGGGACAGTGGCCCTGGCGTTTGGTGGAGTTTTCCAGCTGCTCCTCGGCTACCTGATTTACCGTTCGGGCTTTTTACCCCGGCTAATCGGAGTGCTGGTCGCCCTGGCGGGCATCGCGTGGCTGACATTCCTCTACCCGCCGCTTTCGACACTCCTCCTCGCCGAGATCGAAGTGCTGGGGTTCGTGGCTGAGCTCGTCCTCATGCTGTGGCTGCTGATCCGAGGAGTCGACAACGAACGCTGGGCCGACCTGGCTGCGCTGTCAACAGGTCACGCTTCTGCGGCGTAAGGCCACCGCGGGGCGCCGAGCTCGCGAGAGACGCCGCGCGCCGCCTCGCTCACCGCCGCGCTCATTCCTCGGACCAAACCTCGAGGAAAGATACGTTCCGTGGAGTCCACGACTCCAATCGCGCCCACGGCCTGCCCTCCGTGATCGAATATCGGCGCCGCGACACTCGCTTCGCCGAGCACCGCTTCGTCTCGCTCCATGGCGATGCCTGAGTCACGAACTACCGCCAATTCTTTGCGCAGGCCCGACGCGTCAAGCGTCTGCTTGGTCAGACGGGGCAGCGGCTCCGCGAACACGTCCTCGATCACCTGCACCGGCGAAAAGGCGAGCACCGCCTTGCCCAGCGCGCTGGCGTGGAGAGGAAGCTGAAGGCCAACTTCGAGAACACCGAAAGCCGCGTCCGGCCGGAAGACGTGATGTACGACCACGATGCTCGAGCCATGCATCACGCCAACCCTGACCGCGCCGGAGGTCCGCTTGGCGAGGCTTTCAGCATGGGAGATGGAGCGGGACCGAAGCTCGTTCAAGTCGAGGTACGAATAGCCGAGCTGGAGCAGGCCCGGACCGAGCTGGTACTTGTCGGAATACGGATCTTGCTCGACAAAGCCATGTGACTGGAGCGTCTGGAGCAAGCCGTGCACCGTGGGCCGGGCCAGCCCGAGCCGCTCAGCCAGTTCGCTGACTCCAAGCCGGCGCGGACCACTTGCGAGCGCCCTGAGGATCGCCGTCGCGCGATCGATCGACTGGATCGAGCTGCGCCGCCTCTCGCCCTGGGTGTTATTCGGCATTGCTGAATTGCTGTCGGTAGTGTAGACTACGCAAGTCGTCCGGAATTCGTAAGGAGAGCAAACGTTGGTCGGGATTGTACTGGTCTCCCACAGCTTCGAACTGGCCAACGGCCTCGCCGCCATGGCCGCACAGGTGGCCGGCGCCGAGGTGCGCGTGGAGCCGGCTGGTGGAGGCCCGGACGGCACGTTGGGAACCACCGGCAGCGCGGTGTGGCAGGCGATCGAGCGTGCGGATTGCGGTCATGGCGTCGTCGTGCTGGCCGATTTGGGCAGCTCGATCCTGACCGTCCGTCATCTGCTCGAGGAAGGGCGCGGCAATGGTCACATCCGCCTCGTCGACGCCCCATTCGTGGAGGGAGCGATTGCGGCGGCGGTGATGTCCTCGGCCGGCCAAGAGCTCGAGGCGGTCGCCCGCGCGGCGGAGGAGGCTCGTGGCGCAAGCAAGTTCTGAAGTGATGGTGTCACTGCCGGCAGCCGTGGCTTTGCACGCCCGGCCGGCGGCCAACTTTGTCAAAACAGCCCTCCGCTTCCACAGTCGAGTCAGCGTGGGCGCCAACGGCAAAACCGCGGACGCCAAAAGCATCCTCGCCGTCCTCGCGTTGGG
Organism: Candidatus Dormiibacterota bacterium; assembly: GCA_035538475.1. Lineage (GTDB taxonomy): Bacteria > Chloroflexota > Dormibacteria > Dormibacterales > Dormibacteraceae > 40CM-4-65-16. The sequence continues at coordinate 2,364 of DATLKH010000016.1, forward strand.
GGCGAAGGGTGGGACGAGCTTGCAGCTCAGCGCCGACGGCGAGGATGCCGACGCCGCCCTAGATGCGCTGGCTGCTTGTGTGACCGGCCTCGTCGAGTAGTTTTTTCGATCCTTTCTCGCACTCATCGAACGTCAGCTCCCGAACCCACTGACGGACCAGCCCGACACGCGCCGCGGCGACGCTGAGCTCATCGACACCGAAACCGACGAGCACGGGCATCGCGCTCGCGTCTGACGCGGCCTCACCGCATACGTCAACCGGTATGCCGGCCATGCGACCAGCCCGCGCCGCTGCAGCGATCAGCCGCAGCACTCGGGCGTCGAGCACGGGTGCGGTTTTCGACTTCTCGCGATCCTGGCCGAGGACCAACTGGGTCAGATCATTCGTACCGATGCTCAGGAAGTCGCACTCCCGTGCGATGTCGCTTGCGGCGGCAGCGGCCTCGGGCGTCTCGATCATCGCTCCTATCGCGGCGTGACCGCGGAGCGCCCCGCGGACTGCCGCCAGCTGGCTGGTGCTGGTGACCATCGGAACCAGAATCCGCAGCCGGGTCCCCACGCCGGCCTCGACGATCGCGGCCAGCTGAGTCCTCAACGCTTGCGGAGACTCCAACAAAAGATCGATTCCGCGAGCGCTCGTTCCGCGGAGGAATGGCGGTGTCTTGTCGCCGCCGAAGTCGAAGAGCCGCACCGTCGCCACCTGGTCGCGCAGCATTTCGAGGACTGGCCGCAGCGATGCAAGCTGCTGCTCGAAGCTCGGCCATGCCGAAGCCTCCAGGAAGAGAAGCTCGGTCCGGAGCAGGCCAACGCCCTCGGCTCCCTGCTGCAACGCCTCATGCAACTCCGCAGCGGTTGACGCGTTGGCGAGGACGTGCACCCTGTGACCGTCTTTCGTCCGGGCCGGTTCCTGACGAAGACTGATCGCCACATCGCGCGCGTCGTGGCGACGTAAAGCCTCTGCGTGCGCGCGGGCAACGCGCTCGATGTCAGGCTGCCGCACGACCACACCTTGATCACCGTCGACGACCAACTCCTCCCCGTCCTCGATTTGCAGCGCCACAGCGCCGAGACCCACCACCATCGGCAGTCCTAGTGAGCGAGCCACGATCGCAGCGTGGGCGGTGACTCCTCCGCCGGCGAGCGCGATTGCTTGCACCCTGGGAGCGAGCTCGGCGACGTCCGCGGGGCCGAGCGTCGCCGCGATGAGCACGCCTCCGGCCGCGCGTTTTGGCGGACCGGCGAGCCGCTGGGCGGCGCGTCGCCCGATGCTGCTCACGTCGTCCGCCCTTTGCGCCAGCATCGGATCGTCGAGCCGCGCCAGCTCCGCGGCCATCTCCTCAGCGCCACGTTGCAAGGCGACGGCCGCCGGCCAGCCGAACTCGCTCACCAACCGTTCGACGCGGGCTTCGAGCTCCGGATCGAGCGCGATCAGCACACCCGTCTCGACGATTTCTGCCTCAGCGTCGCGCCCGGCATCGCGAAGCTCGGCCGCGATCGTCTCGAGGTCCGATGCGGCGAGATGGAGAGCCTCGCGGGCTCGCCTCACCTCCTCAGCGCGCGCGGGCGCCGCCAGCGTTTCCGTGTTGCGTTCTCGCTCGCGGTCGAGGACCACGGCATTGCCCGTGGTTACGCCAGGGGCGGCACTTACGCCTTGGAGGGCCAGCTCGCCCATTTACGAGCCTTCGCCGACCGCCTTCTGCAAAGCGCGAATGATCAACGCGGTCGATGTGGCGCCTGGGTCTTGGTGGCCCACCGAACGCTCTCCTAAATAGGAGGCGCGGCCCTTGCGCGCCTGCAGCGGAATCGTCGCGCGCATACCGGCCTCAGCAGCGGCGGCGGCTTGATCGAGCGCCTGGTCGAGCGGCGTTCCCTCGCGCAGCTGCGACCGCAGAGTCTCGACCGCCGGCTCCAACGCGTCGACCATCGTCTTGTCGCCAACCGCAGCGGTGCCCAGGTCCTTGATCGATGCAAGTGCAGCCCCAAGGACCTCGACCAGCTGTGGGCCCTCGAACGTCGAGCTGTCGCCAAGCAATCTCCCTCCGCTGCGGAGAGCCGAACCCCAGAGCGGACCGCTCGCCCCGCCGACTGTTGAGACCAGCGTCCGCCCGGCAAGGACCAACAGCTTGCCGGGAGGCGCGCCGGCATCCGCATCGAGAGCCTGGACGACGGCCTCGAACCCCCTGACCATGTTGGTGCCGTGGTCTCCATCGCCGATGGCCGCGTCGAGCTGAACCAGGTGATCGCGCTCGGCGCGCATGACGGCGTCGATCTCACGCATCCAGGAGGTGATGGTGGCCGCGTCCATGACTCTTTCGCTGATCAATTTATTGCCTAGATCCCCCAGCGCAAAGCTGGAGTGTGCACGGGGGCGTCCCAGTAACCGGTCAGCTCCTCGTCGAGCTCGAGAACGGTCAGCGAAGCGCCGGCCATCTCGAGAGAGGTGATGTAGCTGCCGACCAGGTTGCGCACCGGCTCGACGCCGGCGGCCCGAAGCTTCTTCTCCACCTCTCCATATATGAGGTAGAGCTCTAAGAGCGGCGTGCCACCCATGCCGTTGACAAACGCCAGGACTTTGGCACCCTTCTTCGGCTTGAGGTCCGAGATCACCGCCTCGACCATCACGTCTACGACCTCTGTTGCGCTTCCGAGCGAGGCACGCTTGCGCCCGGGCTCGCCATGAATGCCGATGCCGAGCTCGATTTGGCCTTCGGGAAGCTCAAAGATCGGCTTGCCAGAAGCAGGCGGCACGCAAGACGAAAGCGCTACGCCGAACGAGCGCGCGCGCTCGTTGACCTTCTTGACGGTCTCGCTGACCTTGCTCAAATCGGCATGCGCTTCCGCTGCGGCGCCGGCGATCTTCTCCGCGAGCACTGTGGCGCCCACGCCCCGACGGCCCGCGGTGTAAAGCGAATCCTGCACTGCGACGTCGTCGTCGATCACCACCGATGAGACCTTGACGCCTTCATCGGCCGCCTCTTCGGCGGCGAGCTTGAAGTTGAGCACGTCGCCCGTGTAGTTCTTCACGATGTGAACGACGCCGGCGCCGCCGTCGACGGCCTTCGTCGCCGCCAGCATCTGCGCCGGCACAGGTGAGGTGAAGACCTCGCCGGGGCAAGCAGCGTCGAGCATGCCCAGTCCGACGAATCCTCCATGAAGAGGCTCATGGCCGGATCCGCCTCCGGAGATCAGGCCGACCTTGCCCTGCTTGGGGGCGTCCTTGCGAACGATGATCTGCGCGGCGGCGTCGTAGCGCAGGAGCTCGGGGTGCGCTGCGGCGAGTCCGGCGAGCGACTCCTTGACTACACGCGCCGGGTCGTTCAGGAACTTTCGCATCTGGTTGGTTTCGACTGCCATATTGCTTTCTCCTCCTCTGGCTGTGTTTTCAGCTGACGGCCGCGGCGATTTTCTCGTCGTGGCTCACGGCCTCTTCGATCGGCTGCTGGACGTGTCGAGGGTTCGCGAAATAGTCGTAGAGGAACGACGCGCCAGCCGCCCCGACCAGGCCGGGGATCAGGTAGACGGGGATGTACTGCGCCCAGTAGGTGCTTCCACCTGCGATCGCCTGGACGAGCTCGGGTCCAAATGCGCGCGCCGGGTTGAGCGACGCCCCGGTGATGGGACCGAAGATCAGGATGATGCCAACGACAGCTCCGCCGATGACCAGACCCGCCAGCTGCTGCGGCGAGCGGCCGTCGACGATGCCGAGGATGGCGAAAAGCAGCAAGCCGGTCCCGATCGCCTCGGACAGCGCCGCCTGCACGTAATAAGAGGTGGAGGCGTCTGTGGCAAAGTGGGTCTGCCCCATTCCAAAAGTAACTGCGTTCTGGCCGAAGACGCCCCAGATGGCGAACGCGCCGATCACCGCACCCAGATACTGCGCGCCCCAGTAGACAGGCACCTCGCGCCAGGGAAAGCGCTTGGTCGCCGCAAGGGCGAGAGTCACGGCCGGGTTGATGTGGCAGCCTGAGACCTTGCCGATGGCGTAGACCAGGGCCGTGATGATGAAGCCGAAAGCGAAGCTGATTCCCAGCAGGTCAGCTTCGGTCACGGCCGGCACGGCTTTGCCCGCAAGTGTCAACGTCGCGATCACGGAGCCCGGCCCCACGAGGACCAGGGCCGCCGTGCCAAAGACCTCGGCCAACGCGCGCTGTCGAATCGAGTACATGGTGGTGGAACCCCCTCTATATTCCTGACTGCTGTTCGACATTGTCGAACGCATTTCGAAACCGTACTGCGATTCCGACTGCTTGTCAACAGGAAATTAGGCGCAGTCCGGGGGTTTAGGCCGCAGCACAGCTGCCCCCGGCCCTTTGGTGCGCAAAAGAGGAGAGCGGCGAACTGGCCGCTCTCCCTTTCAGTTACTGCAGAAGTATGGTTCCAGCCGTCAGCAGACCGGAGTTGGAGAATCCGTCACTAAAGGAGTAAGTGATCGATCCGGGCGTCAGCGATGTGCCCTGGACAGCCACGAACGCGAAAGAGACTGGAGCTCCACCACTCGTGCCGACGCCTTTGATCGTCTCGGTTGTTCCGAGGCTGTCAATCGCGATCGAATCGATCCGAGTCGCATGGAAGTCTTTGCCGTCACCCCGATTGTTGGAGTCGACACCATCCTGGTCGCCATCGAGGCAACCATCGCCATCGAATCTGAAATCGCCGTCTCCGCGATCGCCGTGGAACGAACCACCACCGTCTCCCTCATGGCAAGTGATCAAACCCGAGTTGGGCAAGCAGCCTGAGGTCTGGTTGGCGACTCGAAGCTTGTTCACCGTGTTGTCGT
>DATLKH010000017.1:0-8819 GCA_035538475.1 Candidatus Dormiibacterota bacterium
CTCCGCGCGCCCGCTTAGCTCAGTGGACTAGAGCACTGGTCTTCGGAACCAGGTGTCGGGGGTTCGAATCCCTCAGCGGGCACCACTCCGAATCAGCTGGTCATTCCGGTCGCGGTGGCCGGCCGGACCGGCGACGGCGACGCGGGCCGTCTCCTCGTCGCTCACGCCTCCGACCTCGGTGTCGAGTATCTCTTCGACGAGGCCGTCGAGACGCTTCACCGCGCGCTGGATTTCGGTTGCGATGCGCCTCATCTCTGCCACTTCGACGGTTTCAGCTGACTCGACTTTCGCCGCCAGCCGTCGAATCCCGACGAGGCCGACTTTGAACTCCTTGTTGAGCGTCGCGTGCGATTCCTGCATCTCGCGCAGCATCTCGAGGAATTCGCGCCGCTCAAAGAGCATGTTGAAGGTCAAAAGGATGGCGAGCACCACCGTCATGGCCGGCTGGAACAGTCCAGCGTCCTGGTGCGTTACCGCCGTGTAGAAGTCGCCGCCGGCTGCCGTGAGCAGCGTCATCCATGGCAATGCGAGCTGCCACAGGTCGAGCGTCTGACGCTCGGCCGCGCGCGACGGTGGTGCCGCGGGATAAATCGCCGCGAGCGCCACGAGCAAGAACCCTGTGAACCATCCCGTGTTGAGGACGCTGCCGATCGCCCCATACGCGCCTTGAGCGGTGAGGTAGGCGAAGGCGCTGTCGGCGATCGAGTAAGCCGCCACGCCTCCGAGCAGCAACGCCAGGCGGCCCTTCTGCTGTCCGGTCGCGCGGCGGATGGCGAGGATCAGCACGGTGCCGATGAAGATGTCTCCCACCGGATAGACCAGGGCGTAAGTTTTGGTGCCCAGATCGCCCGGAGTGTCCCACACGAGACGCAGGCCGAAACCCCATGCCGTCGAGGTCAGCGCGATCGCGACGATGAGTCCGTCGAACCAGATGCGCCAGCTCGCCGAGGTGCCTCGTGCGCTGCCCCAGAAGGCACGGATCCCGGCGACGGCGAAGGGTACGGCGGAGAGGAATCCGATGTCGACCAGGCCTGGCTGCGGGACCTGACGCCCGAGCACGACCTCGTACACGGTCCAGGTCACCTGGCCGGCAGACCAGAGCCCGGTGGAGATGCTCATCAACGCCCAACCGAGCCGGTTTTGACCAGAGGCGCGCGTCGCCGCCCAGGCGCAGGCCGCCGCGGCGGTAGCGGCCGCGAGCGCCTCGCCGATGTCGTCGATCGCGATGACCGGCTTCTGGCCGAACGCAACGGTCTTGAGGATCACCGCATAGGCGATCGAGCCGAGCGCGACGGTCGCAACTGCAGCCGCAAAGAGTCGAGTCTTGTTGTCCCACGACTTCCACACGTACATCGCGACGCGAAGTTAACCAGCCGGTACCGCGAATTGATCCCCATAAAGCCAAAACTGGGTCCGATCCCTGCTCTCCGCGGAAATGTCGAAGGCCGCAACGACCGGTAGAATCAACCGGCTTACAGCAGGGCGGCTGGCGGAACTGGTAGACGCGCACGTTTGAGGGGCGTGTGGGGTAACCCATCCGGGTTCGAGTCCCGGGTCGCCCACCACATCCGATTCCCCGCCATCGCCGGCAGTCGCGGGTTTGCGGCCCACGAATTTCCCGCGATTGCCGGCACTCGCGGGTTTGGAACTTGCAGCTGGGCTGAGCCTTGGCTCCTTCTGTCAGCTTGCTGTGGGTGCTGCGTTGTGTTACGGCATCGGCCGGCCCGGGATCCCGATGTCCATGCGCAGCAAGCTGCCATTGGTCAAGCCGCTGCCTTGAGCATTCAGCCCGAGGTTGGTGATGTAGGCCACCTTGCGATCGCCGCGGCCGGTGCCGAAAGCGATGTCGGTTGGAAAGTTGAGCAGGGTGCTGGTGCTGAACACGCTGAAGTTTCCGCTCGAGTCGACCTTGACGATCTTGTTGCCGGAATTGCCCGCGACCCACAGGTTGTCCTGGTTGTCAATCGCTCCGCCATCGGCGCCCCACAAAGCGCAGTTCGGTCCCGCAAAGTTGGTCGCGGTGCCGGCGCTTCCATCGGGATTGACCGGGATCCGGACGACCGAGCCGAAATCGGTGTTGTTGACCAGCACGTCGCCGTGCTTGTTGACGAAGATGCCGTTGGCGCCGATGATCCCGAATCCCGCGGCAATGGCGGGATGCGGCCTCCCGCAAACCGCCGCGGTGGTGCCCACGAGCAAATTGCTCGACGCCCACTTGGTGAAGGAGCCGTCTCTGCTCAATCGCCAGACCTCACCAAGCGTCGACTCCGATACGTACAGGTTTCCGCGGTGGTCGAAGGCCATTCCGTTCCAGAAGGATTCCGGCGAACCTTTCGGTGGCGAGGCGACGAGCACCGGCGTCCTCTCGCCGTCACGCACTTCATAAATACCCTGACCGACAACGGCGGCGAAGAGATCGCCCGTTGCGTCGAGTCGCACGCCGAGAACGCCGCCGGTAAAACTTGCGAAGGTCGCGGGCTGCGCGCTTCCAGGCGTGAGCTCGACCACTTTTGCGGCGAGCGGCACCGACATGAAGATGTTGCCTTTGTGGTCGATGGTGATGCTCTCAGGATTTGCCGGCGCAGTGAAACCAACCACGACCGCGGTCGCGGCTGCTGCTTGCGTCGCGTTGAGCAAAAGGCCGCAAAACGTTCCCACGGCAACCGCGATGAGCCGAAGCCGGCTTGTCTTTGCCATTTTCTCCACCCCACTAAACGATCCGACTCGGGCCACCATATCGCCGCTCGCTCATCGCGTCAACGCGGCATCTAAACCGCCCTGGCGAGATGGATCGCGTCCGCTAACCGGGGCCGAACCCTCAGAATTGGTTCGTGCCCGAGGCGGAGCAGCTCGATCCCAAGACCCAGTTCCGCCAGCTTTACGACCAGGAATTCACGACCGTCTACCGCGCCATTCGCGCTGTGGTGCTCGATTCCGCGGCCGCTGAGGACTTGACTCAAGAGACGTTCGTCCGCGCCTACCGCGCCCGAAATCGCTACACCCCGACCGCTCCACCGGGGGCCTGGCTGCGCCGGATCGGGATCAACCTGGCGATCTCCCACCTACGCCGCCAAAAGCTGGCCCGGTTCCTGCCCGCGCGTCTTTACACCGCGCCCGACCGCCGGGACTACGACCGTGCCGAGGCGAGGGATGTGGTCGAGAAGGCGCTGACTGCACTCAGCCCGAAGCTGCGGGCGGCCGTCGTGCTTCATTACTACGAGGGAATGACGAGGGAAGAGATCGCGGAAACGCTTGGTGTTCCGGCTGGAACCGTGGCGTCGCGAATCGCCAAAGCCGTCGCGATCATGCGCCGCCAGATGGGAAGCGACCAACGAACGGACACCACGCGTTCGAGTAGTGAAGGTGCCCTACGTGGAAGATAAAACCACTCAGGAGCGGCGCAACACGCCCTCCGAAAGCGAAGTCGCCCGGATGCTCCGGGCTGAAGTCGAAACCTGGAAACCGCGCCGGGGCGCGAATTGGGACGACCTGCTGATCCGCATCGCCGGCAGCGGCCCGGCTCCGTGGGTCATCTACACGACGGCGAGCGCCGCGCTAGTCATCATCCTTTTTGCGGCGTTCCTCGTCGGCTCCTGGCTCCAGATCGGCGACCTGGCACCGCAGCAGCCGACTCAGCTGAGCCCGCACTAGCTCCTACAGCAGCTCGACTTCCTCGAAGCCGCCACGGCTTCGGGCTGCCGCAACCACCACCGAGGCGGCGGCGATGTCCCACAGAGCCAGCCCGTGCGATTCAAAGATGGTGATGCCCGGTCGCTCGGGGCGCTCCCATTTCCCGCACACGACATCGCCCAGTCCGATGGCCTGCGTCCATTGGAACTTCCCGGCGGCGGCCGCTTGAATCAGATCTCCACTTTCCAGCTTGGCGGCTTCGATCTGGTCGACGACCACCGTTTGCGCGCGCTCGATGAGCTCAGCCGGGATCTCGGCCCGGTTCTGAAAGTTCGAACCGGCGGCGACGACCAGGGCATGCGGCTCGACCCAATCGGCCTCGATGACCGGCGAGCGGCTGGTCGTGATCGTGACCACGACATCGGCGCCGCGTACCGCTGCTTCGGCGCTCGGTGAGTCGACGACCTCGATACCGAGGTTGTCCGCCTGCTCGGCGGCGAAGATGGCGCGTTTGTCGGGGTTGCGGCTGAACACGCGAAGCTGCTTGATCTCGAGGACACGCGACAGGGCGAGAGCCTGGGTGGCGCCTTGCCAGCCGGTGCCGATCAACGCCACAGTCGCCGCCCCTTGCCCGCCCAACGCCTTGACGGCGACCGCGGTGGCTGCCCCGGTCCGATAAGCGCCCATGAAATCCGATTCGATCAAGGCTTCGAGCGCGCCATCGAGACCGAACATCGCGACCAGGAAGCGCACGCGCCCGTGCGCCACGGTGTACGCCTTCAGCCCGCTGCAGCGTCCCCCGGGGTACGTCGCAGCCATCACATTTATCAATCCCTCCGGCAGGAAGGCCCGGCGACGGGGGATGTTCTCGGCGATGCCCTCCCCGAGCTCGCTCATCGCCGACTCCACCGCCGCGATCACGTCGTCCATCTCGATCAGCTCCTGGACGTCGCTCTCGCGCAAGATCAGGGCCACGCCAGGGAGAATAGCGGCCTGTCAATGTCACGCCCGCTCAACGTCGGCCTGATCGGTCTTGGCACGGTCGGATCGCAAGTCGCCGCGCGCATGCTGTCGTGGGGACCGCAGCTGAGCCGCCGGGCCGGCGTCGAGCTGTGCCTCAAGCGAGTGCTCGTCCGCGACGTGAGCAAGCGCCGCCCAATCGACATTCCCACGGAGCTGCTGACGGCCGACCCGCGCCAGGTCCTGGAAGATTCGGCGATCGAGGCCGTCATCGAAGTCGCAGGTGGCGATGAGCCGATGCGCTCCTACCTGGAGCAGGCCATCCAGGCCGGCAAGCATGTCATCACCGCCAACAAGGTGGTCATGGCGAAGCACGGACCTGAGCTGTTGGACCTGGCCGCCGAACGGAACGTCGACGTCTATTTCGAGGCGGCGGTCGGCGGCGGGATTCCACTCATCAGCACGTTTCGCACCGACCTTCAAGCCAACCGGATCGAACGCGTTTCTGCGGTCATCAACGGCACCACGAATTACGTGCTCGGGCGCATGGCTTCGGGCAGCACGATGCCCGATGCGATTCGCGAAGCTCAGGATGCCGGCTACGCCGAAGCCGACCCGACCGACGACATCGAGGGCTTCGACGCGGCTTACAAGCTGGCGATTCTGACGTCGATCGCGTACGAGATCAAAGTCCGTCCGAGCGAGGTTTATCGCGAAGGAATCGATGGCATCGAGCCCGTCGATTTCCGTTACGCGGGCGAGCTCGGCTATTCGATCAAGCTCGTCGCGCACAGCCAGCGGCACACCGGTCGGGTCGAAGCGCGAGTGCATCCGGCGATGATTCCGCTCGACCATCCGCTCGCGCGGGTCGAGCGCGCCGAGAACGCGGTCTTCGTCGAGGGCGATCTGGTCGGCGAGGTCTTGCTCGTCGGACAAGGTGCCGGGGGCCGGCCGACTGCTTCCGCGGTGGTCGGAGATCTCATCGACCTGTCGCGCTCCATCCGGCGTGGCGTTCAGAGCCGGCCGTCCTTCAGCTTCGACGACCGGATCGGCGTGGTGCCGATCGGTGAGGTCAAGACGCGCGCGTACTACCGCTTGCGCGTCGACGATCGCCCAGGAATCCTCGCCGCAATCGGTCAAGTTTTCGCCGATCAAGGCGTGAGTATCTCGAGCTTCATACAGAAAGACGCGTGGTCGCACGACCAGACGGCGGAGCTTGTGGTCACAACTCATCCGGCGCTGGACGCAAGCCTTCAGCGTGCGCGTGAGCAGATCGCGGCGCTCCAGGCCGTGCGCGCGGTGTCCTCGTTCGTGCGCGTCTTTTGAACAGCGTCGATGGGTGTCATCGCTCGCTATCGCGAGCTCCTGCCTGTCGGTCCGGCCACGCCCGAGGTTGATCTAAACGAAGGTTCGACGCCGCTCGTGCGCAGCCGCAACATCGGACGCGCGCTCGGAATCAAGGAGCTGTACTTCAAGTACGAAGGCCTCAATCCAACCGGCTCTTTCAAAGATCGCGGGATGGTGGTCGCGGTCGCCAAAGCGCTGGAGGACGGAAGTCGCGTTCTCACGTGCGCGTCGACCGGCAACACGTCGGCGTCGATGGCCGCGTACGCGGCGCGCACCGGGGTGCGCGCAATCGTGGTGGTGCCCGCGGGCGAGATTGCGCTCAACAAGCTTTCGCAGGCGCTGATGTATGGGGCCAAGGTGGTTGCGCTGCAGGGCAATTTCGATCACGCGCTGGAAACGGTGCGCGAGCTGACCGATCGATACCCTGTCGCGCTGATGAACTCCGTCAACCCGAACCGCATTCAAGGCCAGAAGACAGCGGCTTTCGAGATCGTCGACGAGCTTGGCGACGCGCCCGACTACCTGGTGCTGCCGGTCGGCAACGCGGGGAACATCACCGCTTACTGGAAAGGCTTTCGCGAGTACCACGCGGCAGGCCGCAGCACACGTTTGCCGCGCATGGTAGGTGCGCAGGCGGAAGGCGCCGCACCGATCGTCAACGGCCATCCGGTGCAGAACCCGAAGACCGTGGCGTCGGCGATCCGGATCGGTAATCCCGCATCATGGGAAGGGGCGACCTCTGCGCGCGACGAGTCGGGCGGCACGATCGCCTCGGTCACTGATACCGAAATCCTGTCGGCGCAGATCGGCCTTGCATCGAATGAAGGTCTGTTTGCGGAACCGGCGTCGGCTGCGCCGCTGGCACTCCTCTACCGGCTGGTTCGCGAAGGAAAGATTCAGAAGGACGCGACGACCGTCGTGGTTTTGACAGGTTCTGGCTTGAAAGACCCGGATGCGGCTCTGAAAAACGTCGAGCCGCCGATTGAGCTGGACGGCGACGCGCGCACACTCGTTAAGGTCTTGAAGCTGTGAGGCCATCTTGCGGATAAAAGTTCCCGCGTCGATTGCGAATATCGGCCCTGGGTTCGACTGCATGGCGATGGCCATCGATTTGTGGCTGGAGGTCGAAGCGGTCGAGGCCGAAAAGCCATCGTGGGACTACGAAGGGGAGGGCGCCGACTACCTGTACGCGCACGAGAACCCATTCACCCGGCTGAACATGAAGGGCCGCGTCCGCAGCGATATCCCGATGGGAGTCGGCCTGGGCAGCAGCGCGGCGGCCAGGCTTGCGGCATCGGCACTGAGCAGCCCCTGGGATGTGAAGAGCCACGTGATCGATGCGGGCGCCGATGAAGGTCATGTCGACAACGTGGCGGCCTCTGCCTCTGGCGGCATCCGCATCGTTTCGGAGCACGTCGACGAGAAGCTGCCCAACCCGGGCTGGGGTCTTGCCCTCTTCATCGCGCACCAGCCGCTGCCCACGGAAAAGGCACGTTCAGTCCTGCCTGACGCGGTCCCGCTCGCGGATGCCACGTTCAACGCGTCGCGGACCGCGCTGCTCGTGCGCGCGATCCAAACCAAGCGTCCAGGCTTGCTTGGGGAAGCGCTGCGCGACCGGCTCCATCAACCCCACCGGCTCCACCTTTATCCGTGGGCCGAAGAGGTGATTCGCGTTGCCGAGGCGGCCGGCGCCTATGGCGCTGCGATCTGCGGTGCGGGGCCCAGCGTGTTTGCGTTCTGCGCGCCATCGCAAGCGAACCGGATCGCCAACGCGATGGAGGAATCGCACCCGCTGCGCGGCCGTGCACTGGTCACGAAGATCACGGACAAGGGCATGTTCCGGACGTTGTGATCGTCCAGAAGTTCGGCGGTACCTCGGTCGGATCGGCCGTGCGCATCCGGCGTGTGAGCCGGCGCATAGCCGAGACGGTGAGGCAAGGTCAGCAAGTTGTCGCGGTCGTTTCTGCGATGGGGCACACCACCGACCGGTTGATCGCGCTTGCGGAAAGCATCAATCCCGAGCCGCCGGCGCGCGAGCTGGACATGCTGGTCGCGAACGGCGAAACCATCACCGCCCCGCTTGTCGCCATGTGCTTGCAGGGCATGGGTGTGCCTGCGGTCTCGCTATCCGGCGCACAGGCCGGCGTACGCACAAGCGAGCATCACTCGCGCGCGCGGATTCGTGACATCAAGCCGGACCGCATCCTCGAGTCACTGAAGCGCAATCAGGTTCCAGTGATCGCAGGTTTTCAGGGAGTCACCGAAGGGCTGGAGATCACGACCTTGGGACGAGGCGGATCAGACACGACCGCGGTAGCTCTTGCGGCGGCTCTGCACGCGGACGTATGCGAGATCTACACCGACGTCGACGGCATCTTCACTGCAGATCCACGTGTGGTCAAGTCAGCGCGCAAGCTCGATTACATCGACTACAGCGAGATGCTCGAGCTGGCGGCGGTTGGCGCCCGCGTCATGCACCCGCGAGCCGTAGAGATCGGCGAAGTCTACGGCGTGCCGATTCACGTGCGGTCGAGCTTTCATCAAGGCGTGGGTACGATGATCACCTCTCACGTACCGATGGAAGAAAGGCAGCGCGTGCGCGGTATCGCGTCCGAAACGAATGTCGCAAAGATCACTGTGGTCGGTGTTCGCGACAGGCCAGGAGTCGCCGCGGCGATCTTCGAGCCGCTGGGGGCGTCGGGAATTTCGGTCGATGTCATCGTGCAGAACATCGGCCGCTCCGGACACACCGACCTGACATTCTCGGTTGGGGAGTCCGATCTCAAGGCAGCCGAGAAACTGGTCAAAGTCGCAGCCAAATCAGTCGGTGCGACGCGCGTCTTATCTGCGGGTGGCATCGCCAAGCTTTCGATCATCGGCAC
>DATLKH010000018.1:0-1911 GCA_035538475.1 Candidatus Dormiibacterota bacterium
GTATGTCGCCGGAACCAGGATTTCGACTGGATGACACGGGTCAACGTCAAGGCCATGAAGCCACGCTGCGGTGAAGCCTGCAAATGCAGCGCAGGGTGGCAGCCGCGACTGCCAGGCGACAAGCAGCGACCAGGGGTCAGCGGCGACGCCGGCCCAGCAGTAGATTCCCGTTCCAAGTCTTCGCCACGACTTTCCCCGCAAAGCGCTGGGCGAGATCCCAGCCGCGCGGGCCTGCTCGAGTGTGAATGCACCATGCTTCAGATCCGCAGGTGCTCGTGCAATGCGGCCCACGACCAAGAGCTTGACTCAGGGGCTGCGCGCCGCCAGCCCAGCCTGTTAATTCCACGTTTTTCCGCCGGTATGTGCGGAATCAGCGAGGCATTCCGCACTTTTCCGCCGTTTCAGGCGGAATCCGGGAGAGGTGCCTACGCGACCTCGAACCGCGGCTTCGCGACGGGCTCGAGCGCGTGCCCCAGCACGTCCTCGACCCGCGTCGCGAGGTGGAACGTCATCGCCTTGCGCACCGTCTCCGGCACGTCGTCGATGTCCTTCTCGTTGCGCTTCGGCAGGATGACCTCCTTCAAACCCATGCGGTGGGCGGCCAGGACCTTCTGCTTCACGCCGCCGATCGGCAGCACCAATCCCTGCAGCGTCACCTCTCCGGTCATTCCGACCGTGTTCCGCACCGGTCGCCCCGTGAGGAGCGACACGATCGCCGTGGTCATCGTCACACCCGCGGACGGTCCGTCCTTCGGCACCGCGCCTTCTGGCACGTGGATGTGGAAAGACTTGCTGATGCTCTCCGGCGCGATGTGCAGCTCGCCGGCGTGCGAGCGGACGTAGGACAGCGCGATCTGCGCGGACTCCTTCATCACGTCGCCCAGCTGCCCGGTCAGGACGAGCGATCCGCCGTGGCCGTTGCTCGCGTCGACAGCTGTCGCCTCGACGAACAGGACGTCGCCACCGGTCCCGGTGACGGCCAGTCCCGTCGCGACACCCGGCACGGCGGTGCGGGCTGCGACCTCGTTGTCGAATTTCGGCTTGCCAAGAAACTCACGCACGCGGTCGGGCGTGATCTCCACGGGCGGCGCCAGCTCAGCAGTCGCGATCTTGGTCGCGACCTTGCGCGTGATCTTGTCCAGCTCGCGCTCGAGGTTGCGCACCCCGGCCTCGCGAGTGTGGTCGGTGATCACCTTCATGATCGCCGCGTCGTCCACGCTCACTTCCTCGGGCTTGAGGCCTGCCTGCTTGACCTGCCGCCTGAGCAGGTGGTCGCGAGCGATCGCGACCTTCTCCTCTTCGGTGTAGCCGTCGAGGCGGATCAGCTCCATGCGGTCGATCAGCGGAGCGGGGATCGTCTCTGAGACGTTCGCCGTCGGGATGAACAGCACCTCGGACAGGTCGAGGTCGACCTCGAGGTAGTGGTCGCGGAACGTGTGGTTCTGCGCAGGGTCGAGCACCTCGAGCAAAGCGGCTGAGGGGTCTCCGCGCCAGTCGCTTCCGACCTTGTCGATCTCGTCGAGCATGATCACCGGGTTCTTCGTGCCGGCGTCCTTCAGGGCGCGCACGATACGTCCGGGCAAAGCGCCGACGTAAGTGCGGCGGTGGCCGCGGATGTCCGCCTCGTCGCGAATGCCGCCCAGCGACACGCGCGTGAACTTGCGACCCAGCGCGCGCGCGACCGACTCACCCAGCGAGGTCTTGCCCACACCGGGAGGGCCGACCAGCGTGATGATCGCGCCCGATCCGCGCCCGCTCAGGACCTCGAGGCCCCGCTCCTTGCGCAGCTTGCGCACCGCGAGGAACTCGATGATGCGGTCCTTCACGTCGCTCAGTCCGGTGTGGTCTTCGTCGAGGATCTGCCGCGCCTTCACCAGGTCGTAGTTGTCCTCGGAGCGCACGTTCCACGGG
>DATLKH010000019.1:0-4240 GCA_035538475.1 Candidatus Dormiibacterota bacterium
TTCTCGGCGCCATGACCCTGGTCGGCATCGCAGCAGGAACCGGCGCGACATTCGTGCTCGGCGATGCTCCGCTGCTTTATTTCCTGATTGCGCTCGTGGTCGTGATCTCGATAGTTCCGACGCTGTGGGCCGCGCAGGGCGAAGGCGAGCTTGCACCGCCGCCGGTTCAGCACAAGTCCTTCGGAGATCGGGCTCGCGAATTCCTGCGACCGCTTCACGAGGGGGACCTCGCCTGGGTCATCTTCACGCGGTTGATGGTGTCGGCCGGAATCACCGTCGTGCAGATCAATCTCGTGAACTTTTTCCGCTACGTCGTGCTGGGCGGCGCACCCTCCGACAAGTTCACCGCGATCTGGCTGCTCGTGGTCACACTCACCGCCCTGCCCTTCGGGTTGGCGGGCGGCCTGCTTTCAGATCGCTTTCACCGGCGAAAGATCTTCGTCTATATCTCCGGAGCGGCTCAGGCGTTCGTGGCCATCGTCTTCGTGATCCTCTATCCCACCGCTCAGGGCCTCGTGTTCGCGCTCGGGGTCGCCTATGGAGTTGGCTACGGGTTGTATTACGCGGTCGACTGGGCGCTCGCGTGCGACACCCTTCCCGACAAGTCGCAGTCGGCGAAAGACATGGGACTCTTCCACATCGCCCTTACGCTGCCGCAGTCGGTCATCCCATTCTTTTCGGGTCCGATCATCGCCGCGTTCAACGGTCCGAGCGGCAACGGCGGCTACCGGGTGGTCTTTTCCAGCGCGGTGGTCTTCATGGCGCTGGGCACAGCCTTCGTGAGCCGGATCAAAACGGTCCGCTAAAACAAGAAACGAGGCGGCGCCTGCAGCGGACACCGCCTCGACCGGGCTTCCACCGGGTGACACGCTTTTCGGTTATCTGCGCCGCTTTACGGCCACGCCTCTTGTGGAGGCCAACCTTGCGTGAACTGACAGTGGCTTCCCTGACGGAGAACGAATCGAGTCCAAGTTGCGCCGTGGGAGCGACAATGTCAAGGGGTTTCTTTTTCGGAGCTACTACGTTTGTGGTAGGACCAGGGAGGCAGTTTCAATGCCAGATTTGAGCTACGTGCACGGAGCCGGCGATCAACCCTTGCTCGGCGAGCCGATCTTTCAGAACCTTCGGCGCACAGCTCAACGCTTCGGCGAGCGTGAGGCGCTGGTCGTCGCACATCAAGGCTTTCGCGCGACATATGACGAACTGGTCGCCCAATGCGAAGAGGTCGCCCGCGGCCTCATTGCCCGGGGCGTGAAAAAAGGCGATCGGGTCGGGATCTGGTCGCCCAACCGCTACGAGTGGGTGGTCACGCAGTACGCGACGGCGGCGATGGGCGCCATCCTCGTCAACTTCAATCCGGCCTATCGAACCTCTGAGCTCGAGTACGCCCTCAACCAGTCCGGTACGAGCTTCTTCATCCTCGCCGCCGGCTTTCGCCAGGCCGACTATCGCGCGATGCTCGCGGAGGTCAAAGGCCGCTGCCCAGCGCTGCGCGAAGCGGTGGTGCTCGAGGATGGCTGGGACGCCCTGAAGCGGGATGCAGCCGCGGTGACCGCGGATCAGCTTCACGAAGTCGAAGTCACGCTGCAGTTCGACGACCCGATCAACATCCAGTACACGTCAGGCACGACGGGATTTCCGAAAGGCGCGACGCTGACGCATCACAACATCCTCAACAACGGCTACTTCATCGGTGAGTTCCTGAAGTACACAGAGAACGACCGGGTTTGCATTCCCGTTCCCTTCTATCACTGCTTCGGCATGGTGCTCGGCAACCTTGCGTGCACGACGCACGGCTCGACGATCGTGGTGCCCAACGAGGCTTACGATCCGGTGCTCACCATGCAGACCGTGCAGCAAGAGCGCTGCACATCGCTTTATGGGGTGCCGACGATGTTCATCGGCGAGCTCGAGCATTCGCGGTTCAAGGAATTCGACTTCAGCTCGCTCCGCACCGGCATCATGGCCGGCTCACCGTGCCCGGTCGAGGTGATGAAGAAGGTCACCACGGAGATGCACATCCCGGAGATGACGATCTGCTACGGAATGACGGAGACCTCACCGGTCTCGACCCAGAGCACCACGACCGATCCGCTCGAGAGGCGCGTCTCCACGGTCGGCCGGGTGCATCCGCACGTCGAGATCAAGATCGTCGATCCGAGCACTGGCGCAGTGGTTCCACGTGGTACGGCCGGCGAGCTGTGCAGCCGAGGCTACATCGTCATGCTCGGTTATTGGAACAACGAGGAAGCCACGCGGCAGGCGATCGATCCCGCTCGATGGATGCACACCGGTGACATGGCCACGATGGACGACGAGGGCTACATCAACATCGTCGGCCGGATCAAGGACATGATCATCCGCGGTGGCGAGAACATCTATCCGCGGGAAGTCGAAGAGTTTTTGTACAGCCACCCCGACGTCGCGGACGTTCAGGTCATCGGTGTGCCGTCTGAGAAGTACGGCGAGGAAGTGATGGCCTGGGTCAAGCCGCGCGAGGGCGCTTCCATCACCGGAGACCAGCTGGCCGCCTGGTGCAAAGGCAAGATCTCGACCTACAAGATTCCACGCCACTGGAAGTTCGTCGACGCCTTCCCCCTCACCGTGACCGGCAAGGTCCAGAAGTTCAAGATGCGCGAACAAGCGATCGAAGAGCTCGGTCTGGCGTCGGCGGCTGGGGTTCGCACGGCGTAGCACGAACGTTTCGGTTCGATTCCCCGGCCGTCGGTCGGCTACCACTCGGCGCGTCGTGGAGGGCGCTCAGCTCGCTCCCAGCGACTCGTAGGGAAACGCGGCCGCGAACGGCTCGTAAAGCAACAGCACCTTCTCGATCGGCAGCATGTCCCGCATGAAGAGCGCGCCCGCGGCCACGCCGGCAAAGCCGACGATGCCCAGGCCATCATGCGGAGCTGCCTGCTCCGCGCTGTCCTGCATGGCGCGGAACGCGTTGGTCCGCCCGATCTGGTTGGCCGTCGAGATCGCGAGCCGCCACGCGGCCGCGTAGTTCGCCGACGGATCGAGCGCAGTGGCGGCCAAGACCTGGACCGCGGCCGGCGCCACCGTCTTCGGCTCCTCGCTCAGCCTCTTGGCCACGATCGAAACCTCCGATTCGACCGCGCCTTTGAGGTTCGGCAGGAGGCGCAGAAAGGCCGCGATCTGCTGGTCGATCGGGGCTGGAGAGCGGTAGCTTGGACCGGGCAATACGGTCGCGAACGGACGGTACACGGCTTCGAATTGGTCTGAGTTCATCGATTCGCGGACCAGGATGGCGAGCGCGACGATCTGCGCCGACTCGAGCGCGGCGGCGGCAGCTTCCGGATCGGGCAGGGATTTGCTGATCGCGGTCTTGGTTTGGGCGACGCGGAAGCCGGACGTGAACGCGTTGACCATGCTCTGGTCGGCATTCGACAGAAGACCGTCCAGGACCTGTTCGACCGCATCATTCGAGGGACGCTGGCGGCCGAGAATGCGCGCGGTTGCGATCCATTCCCACTGGGGAGGGCCGAGAACCTTGCCCGCGGCAGCGAGAAACTGCCCGGCGTCAGTTGCGCTCAGCGGACGCGGACCTGCTCTGGAAGCAGGCCTTTGAGCCGGAGCTTTTCGATTGGGTGATAGGCGTCGACGATTCGCATCGTGCCTGACGTCGATCGAAGCACCATCGACTGCGTGTACGCGTACACGTCTTCGTAGCGAACGCCCTTCAAAAGCTCGCCGGTTGTGATCCCGGTCGCGGCAAAGAAAACGTCCTTGCCCGAGCACAGGTCGTCGATGCAGAGCACTCGATCCGGCTTGTGACCTTCCTTGACGGCAAGCTCTCGTTCCTTCTCATCGCGGAAGAAGAGCTTGGCCTGCATGTCGCCACCCATCGTCTTGATCGCGCAGGCCGCCAGCACGCCCTCGGTCGCGCCGCCTGAGCCCATCATGCAGTGAATGCCGAGGCGCGTTTCGAGCGCCGCCTCGAGCGCACCGGCAACGTCCCCGGCGGAGATGAGCTTGATGCGCGCACCAACCTCGCGGATATGCGAGATGATCTCCTTGTTCCGGTCACGGTCGAGCACCACGACAGCGAGCTCCTGCACCGGCAATCCCTCTGCCTTTGCGATCCGGCGCAGGTTCCACTCAACGGGCATCTCGAGATCGATTACCCCTCGCGCTTTCCGGCCGACGACGAGCTTCTGCATGTAGTGGACGTGCGTCGTGAACATCGATCCGCGCTCGTCGAGTGCGACGACCGAGATCG
>DATLKH010000020.1:0-4383 GCA_035538475.1 Candidatus Dormiibacterota bacterium
GCACGCCAAATGGCCCGGCAGGGATCGGGCGTGATCCTCTTCGTAACGGGCAGCCCGGCCCGACCCCACACTGAGGGCGCCATCGCGATCGGGGCAGCATTTGCGGCCATCGAGAACATGACGCGGCATCTTGCGATCGAACTTGGGCCTTCAGGTGTGCGTCCGGTCTGCCTGCGCTCTTCCGCGATGCCCGATACGCGGACAATCAGGGACGTGCTGCAGGCGCTCGTCGGCGCCAGCAATATGACTCCAGACCAGGCGGCGCAGTTCCTCTCGAGCTCGACGATGCTGCATGTCTCCCCAGGCACGTCGGATACAGCCAGGGTTGCCGCCTTTCTGGTTTCGGATCAAGCGAAAACGATTACAGGCACCCAGGTGATGAGCGAGATCCGCTAGGTCGGTTCAGCGTCTATCAATGGTGAGAGCGGCGCAACAGTTTCAGCTCGGTAATAGCCACCACGACCACCGGCACCACGACCAGCGCAACAAGAAGCAGCGGTCCGAAGACATGATTGAAGCCCCACGACGCTGTCGGATGGGTTATCTGGTAGGCAAGTGGCGCCGGGCAACCGGGATCACCCGCAGCGATCGGCGCTCCATTCGCGTCATGGCAATCAGTCCGGACGCCGGTTGCGATCAGGTATGCCGGCACCCAGCCGAGGGGCAGCGTGACGAGCGGCGCGACGAAAGCCAGCAGGCGAATTCTCGAGGCCGTCGTGACTGGTCCGGTCATCTGGGCGTCATCGGATGAGCGGCATCGCCGACAGGCGTGACGCGGCCTCCGCTCCAACTCCGAGCGGGACGGCGGTCGTACATGTCGTTGCGAAGAATCGCTGTCTCGTCCGTCGCATTGATGAGAGTGGGCACCGGCTCAATCCAGTCGCGAAATCGGTCGCTCACATCCGGCTTGTGCCCGGGCGGACCGCAGGTTTGGCCTGGTGGCTCCTTGGTCACACCGGCCCAATAGATCTGGTGACCAGGTAAGTGGAAAGCCAAAAACTCGGACCCTCTCCCCACCCAGTTGATTCCGCTCCCCAGCGCCAACGAAATGCCGTCGCTGCTGCAGATTCCACGCCAGATGGTCGATCCCAGATAGACCGGATCGCCGTCTCCAAGCAGCTTGCGACGAACGACCGAGCGCAACCGTCCGCGCCGTGAGCAGGTCGCCAGAGGCTGCGGTACCGTCTCGGAACATGACCTCGACGCCGGCGCCGTCATCTTCGTAAGTGCTCGCGTCCGCGGACAAATGCAAGCCACTTGGGCCGAACGCGCTCGCCAGCGCCTTCAGCAGGTCAGCACGGTGAACAAATGTCACAGGGGCTCGAAACCCGCCCGGCGCAGAGCGATCCCGGTCGCGAGGCCCGCGATTCCACCTCCCGCGATGAGCGCGCTCATGTGGTCATTCGTCGACCTCAGGATGAGGCAACGGCCTGGCTTGGAGCGCTCACCCGGTTTTGAGGCGGCATTGCTGATGCCGTATCGCTCTTAGCGCAGCTCCAGGTGCAGGTCGATGGCCGGCGCGCCTTGTTGCTGCCCGACGACGATGATGGCCGTGCCTTCGGCCACCCAGATCGTCAGTGTCTGCGAGCCGTTGATGAAATTGTGGTTATCGGCGAGACGGCCGTGAACGTAGCTCGGAAGCGCGTCGATGGCCTTGTCCTTCTTTCCGACCGATCCCGCGATTGTCACATTGCTGTTCGTCAACGGCACCCGCACCGACAAACCGAGACCGACGTCCGCGTTGAAGAAGCTCAGGATGAGCCCCACTGTAAGGACCACGATGACGCTCGCGCAGCCGCAGCCGCAGCCGCCGGAGCCACGAGGTCCTTGCCAGTGACGTTTTTCGCGGTGGCTCTCAGCGCTCACTTTCGGGCAAAGTCGATCGCGATTTTTCCGCGGGCGTGCAGCTGTTGTTGCAACTGCAAGGCCTCAGGTACCTGCTCCAATGAGTAACGCGCGTCGATCACCGGCTTGAGCTGACCATCGGCCATCAACTTTCCGAGAAAGGCCATGTCGTCCTTCTTGAGCTTCGCGATGAATTGCGCCACCCGATGACGCGAGCCGAAGCTCGTGATGCGCACGCCGATGAGATGTCCGATGGCTCCGAGAACGCCGGCGCGTCCGCGCTGCATCGCGGCTGCACCTACCAAGACGTAAACCCCATCGGGAGACAGGACGCGCGTGCAGGAGCGAAAGGAATGCGACCCAGCGATATCGACGATCACGTCGTAGCGCGATGGCGAGCGTGTGAAGTCTGACTTCGTGTAGTCGATGACCGTCTCGGCGCCTATCGAACGCGCGATATCGATGTTGGGCGTGCTGCACACCGCTGTCACATGACCACCGAGCGCGCGGGCGACCTGCACCGCGAAAGTGCCCACACCTCCCGATGCGCCGTTGATCAACACGCTCTGCCCAGCTTGCAGCTGTCCGTGGTCGCGCACTGCTTGCAGCGCTGTGCACCCCGCGATCGCGACCACCCCGGCGTCCTCGAACGAAACCGAGGCCGGCTTCATCGCCACGGCTTTCGACTCGCGGACGCACAGGTACTCGGCGAACGCGCCCTCGCCACCTCCGAATACCGCGTCGCCGGGGTGAAACTCAGTGACGTCGCGACCGACTGCCTCCACCACACCGGCAAAGTCCGTTCCTAGAACCTTCGGCTTCCGGCCGCGCATGAGATAGCCAGCAAATGTTGGATCGAAAAGGTTCGCCGGGTTGGCGGACGAGCCGCGCACTCGGACCAGCAGCCCGTCGTCCGGCACCGCCGGAGTCGGAATATCGCGTAGCCGGAGCGCCGACAGCGAAGCCGGCTTGTCGCAGAGATAGCCCTTCATCGAGGTCGCGACCTGGGCGGTCGACACGGCAATCATCGAAGGCTGAACGGCGGATACTGGTCGGTCACCAGGCTGAACGCGTAACCGTTCACTCGGTTGCTCCAGCGCATAACGCCGACAACGTAGTCGAACAGTGCTCGCGGATACGAGCCTGTGAACAAGATGCCAAACCACGCAATCACGATCGCCCCCAGAGCTCCCAACCCTAGAAAGAACAGCACGATGTAGTGCGGAATCGCGAGCAACCACTTCACCAGCGGGAGCCACCGGTTCAGCCGCGTTGCGTCCGGGTAGGCAAAGTCGAGATGCACCGACTGCTCCTCGTCAGTCGACGGATAGCGATCGTCGAGGAGTGCGAGGTACACGCCCACGCGGTTTGAGAATCGGAGCAGGTTGAGGTTCCAGTCGAACCACCATCGCGGATATTTCTGGCGCACGACGAGCATCAGCACCAGCGGCACGAAGACGGCCGCTCCCCCGATGACTATGCTGTTGCGCTGGTCGCTGTCGTTGAATGCCGAACCCGACAGCATCGACAGGACGACGACGATGGGAATGGCGGCGACGAGGCGGAAAGCCGTCGATAGGCGACCCAGCGGCCGCGCCGGAAAGTCGACGGTGAATTGCACCGGATAGTTGCTGACCATATTTCACTCTCCTGACTGAATTGACTTGAGGCTGATGACCTCGTGGCCACGAAGCGCCTCGAGAAACGACTGGAAGCTTCCGAACACCGTGCAGCGAAGCACTGAACCTTCGACTCGCACGTCGCTCACTCCGAGGGCGCGTGCCACTTCGTGCGCGGGCGGCCGTCCCACAAAGGTGACCTCGACTCGCTGAAGCGGAAGGTCGTCTTCCATATCCGCCACGTTAGGAATCGGGACGAAGCTCGAAATCGGTGGAATTACCGAATTCGACCGGAGTCGTTTCGGATCGTCGCGACGATCCGTACTTTTCGCTGACGCCAGGGCCGCTTTGTCGCGACGATCTGGGGTTTTACCGGCGACAGTGCTGATTTTCGGATCATCGGACGATCCGCGAAGTACCTCGGGGCCGTAATACTCTCCACCAGACCATGGCCAGGCCTTCGCGCCGCCCAGGCAACCTGCCGGCGGAGACGACGAGTTTCATCGGCCGCCGGCGTGAGCTCGCCGAACTGCGCCAGAAGCTAGGGGCGGCCCGATTGCTAAGCGTCGTCGGCCCCGGCGGCGTGGGCAAGACACGCCTGGCCCTCCGTGCCGCCGCCGAGGTGGGCCGCAATTTCAGGGATGGCACGTGGTTCGTCGGGCTGGGTGACGTGCACGATCCGCGGCTGGTTCACAACGCCGCCATGGCTGCCCTCGACCTACGCGATCAGGCGGCCACTGCTCCTCACGAAGTGGTCCTGAGATTCCTGCGAGACAAGCGGATCCTGCTGGTGTTCGACAACTGCGAGCACCTTCTCGACGTGATCTCGCCGATCATCCGGTGGATCGTGACGGCGTCGCCCACCGTCACCGTCATCGCCACCAGTCGCGAACCGCTGGGCATCCAGGGCGAGCACGTC
>DATLKH010000021.1:0-2223 GCA_035538475.1 Candidatus Dormiibacterota bacterium
CGCGTTGTGGATCCTGGCCGGTCCGGTGCGGCTGCGGGTGCAGCCAGAGCCCGCGTCTTCCTGATTCCGCACTTGTGACGCCAAATGTGCCGAATCCCAGGGCCCGAAACGCCGGTTTGGCGTCAAAAGCGCCGAATCAGCTCAATTTCGTTGAGAGGAGCTCTATGTTCGCGGCGGAAACGCCGGCGGCTTCGAGATAGTTTGCGACTCCTCCCCAGTTGGAGTCGATGTGGTCGAGCACCCCGAGAATCCGGTCCGCGGAGCACGACAGATCGGCTCGTATCTCCTCGAGCCGGTCGGGCGGAGCCTCGGAAAGCCAGATCGCGTACTGCTTCGAGAGCTGGACGTCGGTCTCTCCGTAATCCGCGGCGATGTGCTCGCGTGACACGCCGGCGAGCTCGAGCAGCAGCGCGGCCACCAGGCCGGTGCGGTCCTTGCCCGCGAAGCAGTGGAACAGCACCGGCCCACCAGCTTCGGCAATGGCGGTGAAGACCTGGCCGAAAGCCGCCTGCCTGGCGTCGACGATCCGGATGTAGCGCCCGACTCCGGGCGGCGCCTGATCGACGGTCGTCTTGACCTCTTCGACGAGCGGCAGGTGCCGGTACGTAATGCCCGGGGCGCGCGACCCTTCGCCTTTGAGCTCTGCCGCGGTGCGCAGATCGATCACCGTGTGGATCCCATACGCGACCATCGCGTCGAGACCCGCAGCGGTCAGGTGCGTCACCGTGTCCGAGCGGATCAGGACTCCGGTGCGCGTGAGTCCGCCGTCACAAGGCAGACCGCCGAGGTCGCGGATGTTCTTGCAGTCCGGCCAGTGGAGACTGCGGGTTACCGCTTGGTGTACTGCGGCGCCTTCCTTGCCCGCTTGAGGCCGTATTTCTTGCGCTCTTTCATTCGCGCGTCGCGGGTGAGCAACCCGGCCTTCTTGAGCGAGGACCGCAGGTCGGGGTCATAGCGCAAAAGGGCCCGCGCGATGCCGTGAGCGATCGCGCCCGCCTGTCCACTGGTGCCGCCACCGGCGACCTTCACGCTTATGTCGAACTTGCGCTGCGTACCAGTGACACGAAGGGGTGCCAGCGCCGCCATCTCGAGGACGCGCCGTCCGAGATACGCGAGCGGATCTTTCTCGTTGATCGTCACGCGGCCTTCGCCGGGCTGCACGCGAACGCGCGCGATCGCGTTCTTACGCCTACCCGTGCCGCGGTTGAACATCTCAGCCAATCTTCAGATTTCCTTTTTCATCGAAAGTCGCGACCTTCGGTTTCTGCGCCTTGTGACCGTGCTCGGCACCAGCGTAAACGCGAAGACGCTTGAGCATATCGGCTCCGAGCGTGTTCCGCTGAAGCATTCCGCGAACTGCGGTGGTGACTGGAAAGGTTGGGTCCAGCTCCTGAGCTTTCTGCAGCGTTCGCTTCCGCAAGCCGCCCGGATAGCCGGTGTACCGCGTGTACTCCTTGGTCTCGAGCTTGCTCCCGGTCACCTTGACCTTGGCGGCATTGATGACCACGACGTGGTCGCCACTGTTCAAGTGAGGCGTGTAGGTCGGCTTGTGCTTGCCACGCAGGATCTTGGCCACACCTGACGCAAGGCGGCCGAGGACCTGGTCTGTGGCATCGACCACATACCAATCGCTCTTCAGATCTGCGGCTTTCGCCGTCCACGTTTTCTGTTTGCTCATGACAAAGGTTTTCTAGTATTCCACTTCCATCAAAGTCAGCCCGCCTGCGGGGGCTGTGCGCGGCGCCTTTCCGCGGTCGCGCGCTCTCAAGACCTCTCCGACCCACTCGGACGGCCGGTCGCCGCGACCGACCTCGGCCAGCGCGCCCGCGATGCTGCGCACCATGCCCCGGAGAAATCCTTCCGCGACCAGCTCCAGCTCGACGAATTCGCCGCGCCGCCTCACCCGTGCGGAGCGCACCTCGCGCACCCGAGCTTCCACCGGCTCGGCGGCCGAGCAGTAGCTGGTCCAGTCGTGCTTGCCGATCAGCGCTTCCGTGGCTCTGGACATGGCTTTGACATCCAGCGATCCCCGCACGTGCCAGCAACGCCCCCTCTCGATCGCGGGTCGTGCAACCCGGTCGAGATACCGATAGCGATAGCGGCGCCAGCGGGCGGAGTAGCGGGCGTGGAAATCATCCGGAACAACTTCGGCCGTCAGAACCGCGACGTCTTCAGGAAGGCGCGCGTTGAGCGCCCCCATCAGTCTTTGCGGCGAGATACGTC
>DATLKH010000022.1:0-3748 GCA_035538475.1 Candidatus Dormiibacterota bacterium
GTCGGTGATGCGCGGCACGGCCAGCGGCTCGCCAAGCCGAGCCGCGCGGCGCACTGCGTTGCTGGCGAGGTTCTCGGAATTGGCGATCGACATGCGCACCGAAACGCCGGATGACTGAGAGATGTGCGGGCTCCGCCGTGCGAGGTGCGTGAGCTCGGCCACGATCTCTTTCATAAAGGAAGGAAATATGAGCTCGAAGTCCTCGGGCACCGAATGCCGTTCGGCTTCCATGATCTGCATCTCTTCGCCGATGCTCAGCGGGTAATGCGTGCGCACCTGTGAGCCGAAGCGGTCCTTGAGCGGCGTGATGATGCGACCGCGCGAGGTGTAGTCCTCAGGGTTTGCGCTGGCGATGACGAAGATGTCCAGCGGCAGTCGCACTCGATAACCCCGGATCTGCACGTCCTTCTCTTCCATGATGTTGAGCAGTCCGACCTGAATGCGCTCTGCGAGGTCGGGCAGCTCGTTGATGCCGAAGATTCCGCGATTGGTTCGCGGCAGCAGTCCGTAGTGAATCGTCAGCTCGTCGGCGAGATAGCGCCCTTCTGCGACCTTGATCGGGTCGACCTCGCCGATCAAGTCCGCGATCGAGATATCAGGCGTCGCGAGCTTTTCACCGTAGCGGTGCGCGCGATTGATCCAGACAACGGGGACCTGATCGCCATCCTTCGCGACCAGGTCGAGACAGCGCCGGCAGATCGGACTGTAAGGATGGTCGTTGATCTCGCAGCCGGCAATGACCGGCACGTGCTCGTCGAGCAGCATGACCAGTGAGCGCATGATCCGGCTCTTCGCCTGTCCGCGCTCACCGAGCATGATCACGTCATGGCCGGAGATGATCGCGTTGGCCAGCTGCGGTAGAACCGTCTCGTCGTAGCCGACTATTCCTGGAAGCAGCGGCTCGCCTGCGCGCAGCCGTGCCAGCAAGTTACGGCGCATCTCCTGCTTGACCGTCTCGCGTCGGTGCCCGCTGACGCGGAGCTCCGCGATGGTTCGAGGAAGTTGCCCGCTCACCACCTGCACTATAGAGAAGCTTCCGCCCGGTCTCGCTCGCTCGCGTGTACAGATTTATCGGGGAATGAGGATCAACTGAGCGCCGGTGGGGCATCAGTCCACGGTTACACTGGACGCGGCGCGTGACGCAATCGATTCGCGCACGTTATGAGGCTGCGCACGATGAAGGGAGGCCGCTCGTCGGCGGCCACCGCGGGAACCCGGCTGAAAATCCGGAGAACACCATGCGGTCTTTTCGCTCTGCCATCGCGGCCGGCTGCGACCTGATCGAGTGCGACGTCCATCTTTCCTCCGACGGCCGGCTGGTCGTGATCCACGACCACACGCTCGATCGCACCACAAACGGCACGGGGTTGGTCCGCGACCACACCGCGGCCGAGCTGCGCAAGCTCGACGCCGGCGACGGCGAGAAGATCCCCCTCCTGCAGGAGGTGATCGAGCTGGCCCTGGGCAAGGTCGGTCTGGTGATCGAGCTCAAGCAGGTGCCGCAGCTCTACTCAGGCCTCGAGGACAAGCTGCTCAACATGCTGCGCCAGCTGGGCGCGGTCGAGGAATGTGCGGTCATCTCTTTCAACCATCCGTCGATCCACGGCCTGCGCAAGGCTGAGCCGCACCTGCAGCTGGGCATCCTCGAAGGCGCGCGCCCGATTCATCCCGCGAAGCTCTTGCGAGACGCAGGCGCCGACGTCTACTCACCGCACTGGGGAGCAAGCGATCCGCAGCTGGTCAAAGAGGTGCACGCGGCGGGCGGGGCGGTTGCGGTCTGGCCCGTTGACGATGAAGCGGCTGTCGCTTGGTGCAAGTACACGAAGCCTGACTCGATCTTCAGCAACCGTCCGAAGGAGATCAGAGCCGCCCTTCGCGCCTAGGCTGTTACAGCAGGCGCCGAACCACCGTTCACATAACATGAGCCGGCCTTGGGTGCCGAAAGGCCGCCGTTCGAAGACCTGTACCGCGAATTCCTCGGGCGCATCTACGCGTACGTGCGAGCCCAGGTGGGCGGTGCGGAAGACGCTGAAGACATCACGGCGCAGGTGTTCATGAACGCGTATCAGGCATACCCCCGATTCGAGCCGCGCCACACCACGCCCGCGGCCTGGCTCTTTCGGATCGCCCGCAACGCGACCCTCGACCACTTCCGCGCCTCGGGCCGGCGCGAGCGGCTGCGCCGGACCATCGAGCACCAGCCGGTGGCGGAGGTGGATCCCGCGAGTCAGGCGGAGGAACGAATTCAGTACCAAGCGCTGCTCGCGGAGGTGGCCCGGCTTCCGGAGCGCCAGCGCGATGTCATCTCGCTGCGCCACTCGGGACTGAGCTTTCAGGAGGTCGGCGCTTTGATGGGCTGCAGCGAGGACGCTGCCAAGATGCTGTACCACCGAGCGCTCAGAGCGCTGCGAGAGGCGGTGGAAAGAGAAAAGGTATGAGCGAGCAGCAGGACGAGCTCGAGCTCGAGGCACTGGCGAGGAAGCTCGACGATGCGTTTCTGACAACGCGGCCCCGCCCCGGGTTCGAAGACGAACTCTGGACGAAGGTCCAGGCAAGGCGGCCTTTCGGCCTCCGCCTCCGCGATGCGCTGGCCGGCCTCGCCTCAGGCATCCGAGAGGTGCCCGCGGTTCCGCTTGCGGGACTGGCCGCGCTCGTGGTCGTGATTCTTGGCATCGGGCTGGTCGGCTACGTGGGCGGCCAGCGTCAGGGAGGAGCGGCGACTGCTCCGGCTCAACACTTCAGCAGCACCTCGGGAGAGGTCGAGCAAGCGCCCGGTTTCGGCAGGCTGCCGTCGCCCAGTCTGAAGTCATCGCCGGGGGGCGCTGCGACCACAGCTCCGGTGGCAGTTGGACCGGTGATGGCGAATTCCGAGTACAGCGGGCCTGTCCAGCTGACCTGGAGCGGGCAGAACATCACGCTCGGTTCGGCGTCGGTCTTCCGTTATCGCGAGCCCACCACGACCGACGCAGACCAGTTCGCATCGTCGCTCGGAGCTGCGCTGCGAGGTCGGCCGAAGGGTTACCTCGGCTCCTATACCGCGACCGATTACACGCTCGAGGTGCGCGGGACCGTTCAGTCCTCGGCGCAGAGTCCCGCGTACTTCATCTACACGTCGCCTTCAATGCCGCCGCTGGATGCGGCAGGGGCAGCGCCGGCGGATCTCGCAAGTCTGTTTCTCGCGGCCCACAGCCTTTCGCCGCAGTGGAATTACACCACTGCGATCGATTCGTCGGGCGAACTGACGCGAGTCGTGTTCGAGCGCCAGTTCGATGCGGCGGACTATGGACCCGCGTATCTGGTCGACGCCAACGGTCAGCGATACGGGATGGAGGTCGACCTGCAGGGAAATCACGTCGAGCATGTTTCGGGTGTGCTGCCGGTCAGCCAGGACGCAGCGATCTACAAGCTGGTGTCCTCTGACGTGGCATTTCGCGAGGCGACGTCATCGGCGCCTCCTCCGCAGAGCCTGAGCACACCTGCGCCCGCGGTGCAGCTCACCAAGGTTGAGCTCGCCTATCTCCTCGTGCCGGCAGGCGACCACAGCTATTACGAACCGGTCTATGTGTTTTCGGGAAGTTTTCAGGTCAACGGCACGACATACACGAAGCATCTGGTCGCGCCGGCGGTAGACCCGTCGCAACGAACACCGTAGTTCTGACGGTCGGGCACTCCACGCGCTCGATCGAAGAATTCATCGAACTGCTCAAGCATCACGGCGTCGAATTGCTGGTCGACGTGCGCACCGTTC
>DATLKH010000023.1:0-6891 GCA_035538475.1 Candidatus Dormiibacterota bacterium
TCCGGCCATGACAACGACTTCGTCGTTGCCGATCTTGACCCCACCCACCTCGACGACCGTGTCGTTGCGGCGGAACTCGCGGCTGGCGAGCTTGAAGGGTTTGGTGATCGGGATGATCTCCTGGATTCCCCCGAGGTGTGAAAACGCGTCTTTGTACGCGTACGCGTTGCCGCCGATGACGCCGACGAGCGTTCTCTCTTCGCCGCGCGAGAGCTCGGCTTTGAGCCCGATCTCTTCGACGCGTTCGACCACCGCATCGATCTCGGCCGTGGTCGCCTGGTGCGACATGACGATGATCACGGGCGCAAGCCTCCCGAGCTCTTCATGTAATCCAGGTCTGCTTTGATCGCCTGAGCTCCACGCAGGTACGCGAACCGCATCGCGGACTGCGGGCGGGGCGTGTTGTAGAGAAACAGAACGCGGATGCACTTCGGGACGGCGCGGGCATTCGGCGCCCGGACCTCCATGTCGTGGCCGCAAAGCATCGGGATGTCGAGCCAACCCAGGCGCCGCACGGCGTGCGCCGGAAATTCGGCGTTCAAGTCAGGCGTCGTGGTGAAGAATGCTGCCGCGATCTCGCCCGGATCGAGATCGTTGAGCACTACGAGCTCCTTCAGGAGCTCCTCGGTCGCCTCCATGATCGAGTCGGCAGTGTTTGCGGATGCGGTCGTCGCCCCGCGGATTCCTCTCACCGGCAAGCCTTGAGCAACTCCTTGACGAGCACCGTCGGGTCCTTGCCCTTGTCGATGTCGTCCACGATCGCGCTCCCGACGACGGCTGCGTCCGCCTTGCCGCGGAGCGCACTCAGGTGTTCGGCGCGCGAAATGCCGAATCCAGCCGCCACCGGCAGCTGCGTGTGCTTGCGCACCTCGGCCAAGATTTCACCCAGGTCTTCGGGCAGCTCTTTGCGCACGCCTGTAATACCTGTCACGGTCACGCAGTAGACAAAGCCGGTCGTGTGCGAGCAGATCGCTGACAGCCGATCTGGAGGCGTTGTCGGCGCAACCATGAAGATCGTGTCAAGTGACGCCGATCGCAGCCAGCCGGTCACGGGCTCCGCTTCTTCGATCGGCAGATCCGGAATGATCACGCCTGAAACGCCGGCCTGGGCCGACTCGGCCGCGAATTTCCTGGGGTCGTGCGACAGCACAGGGTTGGTGTAGGTCATCAGCACGACCGGCACTCCCTCTCTCGCCACCTCCGCCGCCACGTCGAGGGCGCCATCCACCGTCATGCCGTTTCCCAACGCGACCTGACCCGCGCGCTGGATGACGGGCCCGTCCGCGAGCGGGTCGGAATGAGGAATTCCGATTTCCAGCGCCGCGATGCCTGATCCGGCCAATCGCTTGCCCAGTTCGATCGAGCGCTTTCCGTCAGGGTGGCCGGCCATCATGTACCCGACGAGCTTCAGCCCGTCCCCGGCTCGAAGGGCCGACTCCAGTCGCGTGGTCTCAGCCTTCACTGATCGCATCCATGTCTTTGTCGCCGCGCCCGGAAAGGCATACGAGGATGCGTCCGCCCGGCCCGAGCTC
This sequence comes from Candidatus Dormiibacterota bacterium, assembly GCA_035538475.1. Taxonomy (GTDB): domain Bacteria; phylum Chloroflexota; class Dormibacteria; order Dormibacterales; family Dormibacteraceae; genus 40CM-4-65-16. Next base: position 1,533 of record DATLKH010000023.1, read on the forward strand.
CCGGGCAATCACCCCCGCGTGGTGCAGCGCGTGAGCGGGCTCGAGCGCCGGCACGATGCCTTCCAGCCGCGTGCACAGCTTGAACGCCGCGACCGCATCTTCGTCACTCACGGCGACGTATTCGACACGCTCGATCTCCCGCAGAAACGAATGCTCGGGACCAACGCCGGGATAGTCGAGTCCGGCCGAAATCGAATGCGTCGGCAGGATCTGGCCGTCGTGATCCTGCAGCACATAGGAGTAGCTGCCGTGCAGCACGCCCGGCCGGCCGGCGGAGAGCGACGCCGCGTGCTGTCCAGTGCGCAGTCCCTTCCCCGCCGCCTCGACACCGATCAACACGACGTCTTTGTCGTCGAGGAATGCGGTGAACATCCCGATTGCATTCGATCCGCCCCCGACGCATGCGATCACGACATCGGGCATCTTCCCGTCGAGCGAGAGGTACTGCTCGCGAGCCTCGTCTCCAATCACACGCTGGAGGTCACGGACCATCTCGGGATACGGATGGGGACCGACGACCGATCCGATGATGTAGTGAGTCGTGCGGACGTTGGTCACCCAATCGCGGATCGCTTCGGTGGTCGCGTCCTTCAATGTACGGGTGCCACTGCTCACCTCGACCACTTCGGCGCCGAGCATCGTCATGCGGCGCACGTTGATCGCCTGACGCCGCATGTCCTCGGTGCCCATGAAGATCGTGCAGTCAAGACCGAATCGCGCGCAGACCGTGGCGACCGCGACGCCATGCTGACCCGCGCCCGTCTCCGCGATGACTCGCTTCTTGCCCATGCGTACGGCGAGCAGCGCCTGGCCGACGGCGTTGTTGAGCTTGTGCGCACCCGTGTGGCACAGGTCTTCTCGCTTGAAATGGATGCGCGCGCCGCCGAAGTGCTGCGTCAGGCGGGTCGCCGCATAGAGCGGCGTCGGGCGTCCGATGAATGCGCGGCGGTGACCCGCCAGCTCGAGTTGGAACTGCGGATCCGCCTTGGCTTCGTGCCACATGTCTTCGAGCTCGCGCAACGCGCTCATCAGCGTCTCGGGCACGTACTGCCCGCCAAAAGCGCCGAAGCGGCCGTCCACCGGATGGGTCAAAGCAGTGCGTGAGGACATCAGGGGTGCGGCGATTCCGCCCCGCGCACGGCGCGCACAAACGCCTTCATCTTCTCGGGATCTTTGACGCGGACTCGAGCCTCGACTCCGCTCGAGACGTCCACTCCATAAGGCCTGAAGTCGCTCACGACCTTGCCCACGTTACCCGGTTCCAGGCCTCCGGCGATGAAAACCTGCCGCGCAGCCAGAAGTGGGCGGGCAAGCTCCCAGTCCCAGGTCCGGCCCGTGCCGCCACGCTGGTCGGCGGACCACGAATCGAGCATGAGTGGGTCCGGCCACTCGTCCGCCGGCGGCAGCGCTCCATCCTTCACCTTGAGGACTTTCATGACCGGCCGTCCGGCCCGAAAGCCAGGCCGTTCAGAGCCGTGCAGCTGGAGCAGATCGAGATCCAGGAAGTCGGCGACCTGTCGCGCTTCCTCGGGGTCCTGATCGATGAACACGCCAACGATCTGCGGCCTCCGTTCCAGCCCGCGGAGGATCAGTTCAGCCTCCTCCGGCGTCACCCGGCGGGTCGAGGAGCAGAAGTGAAAGCCGAGCAGATCGGCGCCTGCGTCGACAGCACCGCGAGCCGAGGCGGCGTCGCATATGCCGCAGATCTTCACGCGGACCACGACGTCAGCTCCTTGATCCGCCGCGCCGGGTCGGGTGAACGCATCAGCGCCTCTCCGACCAGGATCGCGTCGGCCCCGGCGTCTTTCATCCGCCGGGCATCGTCGGGTGTGTGGATGCCGCTCTCCGCGACCAGCACGATCTCGGCAGGAACCCTTCGCCGGAGTCGCTCGGTCAGGCTGAGATCGACCGTGAACGTGCGCAGGTCGCGGTGATTGACGCCGATCGCCACAGCGCCCGCGCCGATCGCCGCCGCCGCCTCCCGCTCGTCGTGCACCTCAACCAGCGCCGCCAGCCCACGGCTCTTGGTTACGGCGATCAGCTGTTTCAGCTGCTCCCGTTCGAGGGCGGCCACGATCAGGAGGACAGCGTCTGAACCGCACGCCCGGGCTTCCGCCACCTCGAATGGATCGGTGACGAAGTCTTTGCGAAGGATGGGCAGCGGCGTCGCGGCTCGAACCATGCGGATGTGCTCCGGTCTCCCCCCGAAACCGGCCATGTGCGTCAACACCGAGATCGCCGCCGCGCCGCCTTCGGCGTAGGCGTGGGCGAGCTCCGCCGGGCGGTAATCGTCAGAGAGCAGACCCATGCTCGGAGTGCGCTGCTTCATCTCGGCGATCACGGCCAACCCCGGCGTCCGCAGCGCGCCAAGGAAATCTTTCGGGGCGTATGCGGCGACCGTTTCCTCGAAGCGGTCCCGATCCATCAGGTAGCGGCGGCGCTGCAGGTCCTGTCTCGCCTCCAGCACGAGCCGCCCTAAGACGTCTTCTCCCATTTCACAGGGGCCCCCGCGAAGACACGGCTTCAGCCTCTGACTTCGTGGGGATTTGGCGCTTGCGAGATTGTGGCCCACCGCTGCAGCACTTCTCCCGCGCGTCCAGAGTCGACTGCTTCGGCCGCCAGCCCGATCCCTTCCTTCCAGTCTTTGGCCAGCCCGGCGGCACGCAGCGCCGCTGCGGAGTTGAGGAGCACCACGTCGCGGCGCGGTCCTTTCGCGCCCTGGAGCACCTCGAGGGCGATGCGCGCGTTGTCTTCCGGCCCGCCTCCGCGCATCGATTCGATGGGCGCCCGAGGCAAGCCGAGCTCAGCAGGGTCGAGCTCGTACTCCTTTCTCTGTCCATCGATTTCGATCACGGCCGACGGCGATGCGACCGAGAGCTCATCCATTCCGTCGGACGCGTGAAAGACAATCGCACGCTCGACGCCAAGGCGCTGGAGGACATCCGCCATCTTCCGCGCCAGCGAACCGTCCGCCACGCCGAGCGCTTGATAGCGCGCGCCTGCCGGATTGCACAGCGGCCCGAGGATGTTGAACACCGTGCGCACCGCGAGCTCGCGCCTGGGCACGGCGGCAAAACGAAACGACGGATGGAAGACCGGCGCGAAAAGAAATCCGATGCCGGCCTCGTTGATGCAGCGCGCGACGCCTTCTGGAGTCAGGTCGATCTTCACGCCGAGCTTCTCGAGCACGTCGGCGGAGCCGCACATCGACGACGCGGCGCGGTTTCCATGCTTTGCGACTCGCGCCCCGCTCGCGGCCGCCACGATCGCGGCCAGGGTTGAGATGTTGAACGTGGCGAGTCCGTCTCCTCCCGTGCCGCAGGTGTCCAGCAGCGCTTCACCGGCGTTGATCGGCGTCGCCACCGCGCGGGCGGTGCGGGCAAAGCCTGTGAGCTCCTCTGGAGTCTCGCCTTTCATCCGGAGCGCGACCATGAAGCCGGCGATCTGCGAGACCGTCGCGTCGCCCCGCATGATGACCTCGAACGCGCCGGCCGCCTCCGCCTCGGTGAGGTTTTCGCATTTCACCAATTTCGCGATCGCGTCGATCATTGATTCACCCTGGCGGCTGCGCGGCGCACGAAGTTGCTCAGGATCTTCTTTCCTTCTTTTGTAAGCACCGATTCGGGATGGAACTGCACGCCATACGTCGGGTGCTTGACGTGCCGCAAGCCCATGATCGTCCCATCATGCGTCCAGGCGGTGATGACGAGCTCCGGAGGCAGCGACGAGCGTTTGACGATCAGGGAGTGGTAGCGCGTCGCCTCGAACGGCTCGCTCACTCCCGCGAGCACACCCGAGTTGTCGTGATGCACCCACGACGTCTTTCCGTGTGCGGGTTCGTTGCGGACCACATCTCCGCCGAAGACCTGCCCGATGCATTGATGGCCGAGACAGACCCCGAGAATCGCGACCTTTCCGCTCAGCTCACGGATCGCTGCATTGGAAATGCCGGCGTCTTCCGGCACGCCAGGACCCGGCGAGATGACGACCCCATCGAAACGCGACAGTTCGTCCACAGTCACCTCGTCGTTGCGGAACACCTGGGGTTCCGCCCCGAGCTCGGCGAGGTACTGCACGACGTTGTAGGTGAACGAGTCGTAGTTGTCGATCATGGCGAGCTGAGTCATCACATGGCCTCCGCCATCTCGATGGCTTTGAACATGGCGCTCGCCTTTTCGAGCGTCTCCTCGTACTCCCGCTCGGGCGTCGAGTCCGCCACCACGCCGCAACCGGCCTGCACGTAGGCCTTTCCCTCGGCGGCGACGATCGTGCGGAGCGTGATCGCCAGGTCGAGATTGCCGCCGAAGCTGATGTAGCCGAGGGCTCCCGCGTAGACACCCCGCTGCTCAGGCTCGAGCTCGGCGATGATCTCCATCGCCCGAATCTTCGGCGCGCCGGAAACCGTACCCGCCGGAAACGCCGCTCGGAGCGCATAGAGTGACGTCTTGCCGGGACGCAGCTGGCCACTCACCGTCGAGGAGATGTGCATCACGTGGGAGTAGCGCTCGACCTCCATCAGCCGATCCACGCTCACCGTGCCAGGCCGAGCCACGCGCCCGATGTCGTTACGACCGAGGTCGACGAGCATCACGTGCTCGGCGCGCTCTTTCAAGTCGGTGAGCAGCTCCTTTTCGAGCCGCTTGTCCTCGGCGGGATCCGCGCCCCGCCGTCGCGTGCCGGCGAGAGGCCTGGTCTCGACCCGGGTCCCTTCGACCTGTACGAGCCGTTCCGGCGACGTTCCGATGACATGACGATCGCCTCCGAGGGCCAGAAAGAAGTTGTACGGCGAGGGATTGATCGCCCGCAGGCAGCGATAGACGTCAAACGGGGTTGCGGCCAGCGGTTTTGAGAAGCGCTGCGAGGGAACGACCTGAAAGGCGTCTCCGCTCAAGATGTATTCGCGTGCGGCGTCGACCATCGCGTGGAACTGGCCGCGCGTGACGTTGGGTTCCCACTTGTATCCATCAGGGCCGGCGACAGCGGTGGCCGGCGCGTCCCCCGACAGTCGCTTTTCCATCGCATCGATGCGCGCGACGGCTTCGGCGTAGTCCTCGCGCTGAGGGCGATAGATGGTCAAGAGCTGGAGCCGGCGCGTCACGTGATCGAAAACCGCAAGGTCTTCGGCGCGCAAGAAAGCACTCTCCGGCATGGGTGGCGGTTCACCTTTGGACACCGGCAGGCGCTCGAAGTGGCGGGCCGTTTCATAGCCGAGATATCCGACCACGCCGCCGTGGAACCGGGGGATGCCTTTCACCGGTGCGGTCGCCTCGCCGGCGACCGAAGCGAGCGCGGCGAGGGGATTGCCCTCGCCGAGCTCAAGCGGCCGGGGATTGAAGCCGATGAACGAATAGCGAGCGAG
>DATLKH010000024.1:0-2839 GCA_035538475.1 Candidatus Dormiibacterota bacterium
CCTCGCCGCCCGCATCAACGCGCATCTGAGGCGCTCAGCGCTGGCCGAGGCGGGCAGCGGGCGCGAGGGCGTGCTCACGATCGGTGCACTGCAGATCGACAACGCGGCGCGCCGGGTCAAAGTCGGCGACGAAGAGATCACCCTGACGATGACGGAGTTCAACTTGCTCGCCGTCCTCGCCGCCAACCCTGAGCGCGTGCTGACTCGCGCGCAGCTGCGCGACAAGGTCTGGGGCTATCCGCACGACCTGGACGACCACTCGGTGGATCCGCACGTGCAGCGGCTCCGCCGCAAGCTCTCGGAGAGTGCCAATACAGGCGTAAGCCTGGAAGCTGTGCCAGGGCTCGGTTACCGGTTGTCGGTCAAGGGCGGTTGATCGAAACGGCCGACCTTTTCGGGCCGGCTGCGCCGGAGCTGCGAACGGTCGAAGAACTGCTGCGCAACTCGGTCGGGGAGGATCCTCCCGAGGACTCCGGCCCGATGGGGGAGCTGCTTTCCGCCGGTGGTAAGCGGATTCGCCCCGCCCTCGTCTTGCTGACCGCGATGTGCGGCCGCTACAACCGTCATCCGGCGCTCGCGGCCGCGGTGGCGGTCGAAGTCGTGCACGCGGCCACCCTGGTGCATGACGACGTCATCGACAGCGCACCCACGCGCCGCGGTCGACCAACGGTCGCGGCCGCGCTTGGCGACGAGCCCGCGATCGTGATCGGCGATTACTACTTTGCGAAGGCTTACGAATGGGCGGCCCGGACACAGTTTCCGGAGGCGGTGTCGATCCTGGCCAAAGCGGTGATGGAAATCTGCGCCGGTGAGGTGCGACAGCAAGCGATCCGCTATCGCTACAGCACCACGATCGCCGAGTACATGAGGCGCATCGAAGCGAAGACCGCGGCTTTGGTCGCCGCATCGTGCGATATCGGTGCGCTGCTCGGCGGGCTCGACGCTTCGCAGCGAGCGGCGCTGCACGCTTTTGGTCGCGCGCTTGGTCTTGCATTTCAGATTGCGGACGACGTGCTGGATTACACGAGCACCGAACGCGAAGTCGGCAAGCCGATCGGTCACGACATCCGCGAAGGATTCGCGACGTTTCCTTTCATGCTCGCGTCGATTCACGTCGACGATCAGCAGCGCCTCACGGAAGACGAGGCACGTAACGTCGTGGAAGAAGTTCGGGCGCACCACGGACCCGAACGTGCCCTCGAACAAGCACATGAATATGTGTCTGCGGCGCGCGCGCATCTGATGGCATTGAGCCCGAGCGACTCGGTCGACGCTCTCTCGGCGTTGGCCGACTACGTGGTCAGCCGAAAGCTCTAACCTGTCCCCATGTCCAAGCTGGGGATGGACATGGTGGTGGCGTGAGCAGGGTCAGGCTGGTGGGGGTCGGACCTGGACATCCGGGCCTCGCGACTGTGCAGGCGGTTGAAGCAATCAAAGAAGCGGATGTCATCCGCAACGCCGACGGATGTGCGGCAGGATTGCTTCATCTCGCACGACCCACTGCCGAGATTGCGCCGCTCGACTCGGTCGACGAAATCATTCGACTCGCGCGCAGCGGCCGCAAAGTCACAGTCCTGCTGCCAGGGAATCCATACGCGTTTTCCAACGGAAGCGGGATCGCGGAACGACTCGAACGCGCCGGCGTCGACTTCGAAGCCGTGCCCGGTTTGATCGTCGAGCTCGCGGCGCCTGTGATGAGCGGCATTCCGCTCACCATCGAGGGCCTGTCGGCTTCGATCGGCTTCGGTCTCGTGAAAGGCGGAGAAACCGTGGTCTTGCGGCTCGCGTCTGGTTGGTGGGCGTCAGGCATCGCCGCGCTGGTGAAGAATGGGCGCTCCGAAGAGACGCCCGCGGCTTTGATCATCGATCCCGGCTTGCCGGGCCAGCGCCGGATCTCGGGATCACTGAGCCAGCTGGCGAAACGCGCGGCCGTCAACGGCCATCGCGGCGATGCGCTGCTGGTGCTCGGCCCGGGCGTGCAGATGTCGGAACGTCTGGACACTCTGTCGCGGCGGCCGCTTCACGGAAAGCGGGTGCTGCTCACCCGCGCACGTCATCAGGTCGAGCCGTTTCGACGGGAGCTTGTCGACCTCGGGGCCGCGGTCATCGAGATACCGACCCTCGAGATTCGGCGACTTCCCACGGACGATCGCGTGCGTACTGCCATCGAGAACCTCGGCCGCACGGCGCTTGTGATCTTTGCGTCTGCGAACGCCGTCGCGATCTTTTTCCAGATGCTCACGACCACAGGCCAGGACGCGCGCGCGTTCCACAGCTGCAAGCTGTGCGCGATCGGCCAGGAGACGGCGGATGCCCTCGCCAACCACGGCTTGCGGCCGGAGCTCGTTACCTCCGAGTACACGGCCGAAGGGTTGGCCGAGGCGCTCGGGAATTGGGATTTGCGGAACACGCGAGTGCTGGTGCCCCGAGCAGAGGTGGCGCGCGACGCCCTACCATCGCTGCTTGCCATGCGTGGTGCGGAAGTCGAGGTTTTGCCGGTTTATCGAGCGGTGTGCCCATCCGAGGCCACGCCCGCGCTCATGCGCGTCTTCGAAGGTGAAGGGGTGGACGTGGTCACCTTCACCAGCTCGTCGACGGTTTCGAATTTCGTCCGCGCATTCCCCGAAGACCGGCTGCCCGCGATTCTCGGCGACGCAGAGATCGCCTGCATGGGTCCGGTGACTGCGGACACCGCTCGCAAGCTCGGGCTCGATGTCTCGATCGTTGCGCGGGAGTACACGACACACGGACTCGCGCAGGCCATCGCAGAGGCCGTGGCCCGAAAATGAGCCAGAGACGATCGCGCCGGCCGGTGCAGCCCGAGCCCGACGAGTTCGAG
>DATLKH010000025.1:0-5554 GCA_035538475.1 Candidatus Dormiibacterota bacterium
CGCCGAGTCCTGGTCGGGTATGTGCTCGAGTACGTCGAGGAACGTGACGAGATCGAAAGCGCCGTCTTCGTAAGGCAGGTCCAGAGCCGTGGCCTGCGCGACAGTATGCAGGCCGCGCTCTCTGCAGAAACCGACCGCCTCGTGGTCCATGTCCACGCCATACGTACACCCATAGCGCCTGAGATGAATGAGCATCGTGCCGGTCCCGCAGCCGACGTCCAGGAGCCGTCGCTCGACATCCACTGTTGGTGGGAGGTAGCCGTCGAGCAAGCGCAGCATGATCTGCTTACGGCCGAGGAACCACCAATGACGGTCCTCGACCTTGACGTATTCCCGATAGAACTCGCGCTTCAGTTCTGGCGCCGTGCGGCAGTGAATTCGGTCACGTGCTCTTGGACTTCCCTGGCGCCGAGCTGCCGGTCCATTTCCCTGCGGGTCGGAAAGTAAATCCGCCGCCACATCTGGAAGATCGTTCGAAGCGTCCGAGGGATGTCTGAGGGACGGACCGTGGTCTCGCCCGCCATTCGCGGATAGTGCCGCACACCCTTTTCAGCGATCCGGAAGTTCCACTTGCGCGCTTTCGCGAGCAGCTCTGTATTGACGAAGAAGTTTTCGCACTGGATCGTGACCTGCTGCACGACCTCTCGGCGCATCAGCTTGAAGGCGCAGTCGACGTCCCGCACGTGCAGCCGGAACAAGACGCCGACGATTCGGTTGTAGATCCACGACAGGATGCAGCGCATCACGGTGTCGTACCGATAGACGCGAAATCCAGTGACCATCTCGTAATCGTTCATGAGCGGAATGAAGTATTCGAGCTCTGAGATGTCGAACTGGTTGTCGGAGTCCGTGAAGAAAACCAGGTTGAAACGCGCGTGCTCGAATCCGGTGCGCAGCGCGGCGCCATAGCCCTGATTCGTTTCATGCGTGAGAAGGCGGATGTGAGCTGGGTCCTTGCGGAGCAGCGCTTGAACCACTGAACCTGTTCTGTCCTTGCTGCCGTCATCGACGACGATGACCTCAAATTGATCGGCGAGACGCCAACCTACTTCGGACGCTTTCTCGACAGCACGTTGGATGTTGGCTTCCTCGTTGAAGGCCGGAAGCACGATCGAGAGACTGGTTCGGAATGCGGCTGTGGCGGGCCGTTTCACGGTCGGGAGTATAGGTTCGGGTCAGTCCGGTTCAGTCAGTAGATCGAAGTTTCGACGGTTACCGATTCGAGCCACTTCCGGCACGAGGTCAAATAGCGCGCCGCCTGCAAGCCGTCGAGCACGCGGTGGTCGAACGAGAAGCAGAGGTACATCATCGGCTTGATCCCGATCATCCCTTTGAGGGCGACCGGTCGCTCGACGATTGCCTCCATGGTCAGGATCCCGGCCTGACCTGGATTGATCACCGAATAGCTGAACAGAGTGCCGAACGTTCCCGAGTTGTTCACGGTGAAAGTAGCTCCGGCCAGGTCGTCCGCTTTCAGCTGCTTGTTGCGGGCTCGAGTCGCGAGATCGTTCACCGCTCTTGCCAGCCCGGCCAGCGACAAACCGTCGGCTTTGCGCACAACGGGAACGAGCAGCGTGTCCTCCAGTCCGACCGAGATCCCGAGGTTGATGTCTCGATGAACGAGCAGCTCGGTCTCGTTGAAGGTCGAGTTCACCTCGGGATGCTCGCGCAAACCGTGGATCGCCGCCGCCATGACATAAGGCAGGTAGGTGAGCGAGAAGCCTTCCTGCTGCTGGAACTGAGCCTTGTTGGCGTTTCTGTTGGCGACGACGCCCGACATGTCGACCTCTTGGGTCTGCCAGGCATGCGGGATGGTCTGCTTCGCTCGAGTCATGTTCTCGGCGATCAGCCTGCGGACGCGGGTCAGCTGGACGGCCTGGTCGCCCTCGCCAGGAACGGCCTTGGGCGCCAGGGCGGGGGCCGGGGCAGATGGTGGCGGCGCCGCTTTTCCCTTGGCCGCGAATTCCTGGACGTCTTTCTTGGTCACGCGTCCGCCCAGACCGGTTCCGGTGACCCTGGACAGGTCGACCTTGAGCTCGTCGGCCGCCATCAAGACGCCAGGGGAATAACGGTGTTCCTCGCCTCCCCGCTCGCGGGGAGGCGGCGCCGCAGCCGCCGGTGGGGCGGTAGCTTCCCCTCCCCGCTCGCGGGGAGGTGGCGGCGCAGCCGCCGGTGGGGACGGGCGCTCCTGTACCTTCGGCGCTTCTGTCGCGGCCGCGGGTGCCGGGGCTTCAGTCGTGGCTGAAACTGCGCCGTCGCCCGTTTCGACCACTGCGATCTCCGTCCCGGCCTGCACCGTTTCCCCTTCCTTGGCGAGGATCTCGCGCAGTATCCCGGTCACGGGCGCTGGAACTTCCGCGTTGACCTTGTCGGTATCGACTTCGAGCATCGGCTCGAATTCAGTGACCTTGTCACCCGGCTTGACCAGCCATTTCGAGATCGTCCCTTCGTGAACCGACTCACCAAGCTGCGGCATCGTGACCCGCGTGGTTTTCGCCATCAGTACGCGGCGATCTCCTGCAGGACTTTGGTGATCTTTTCCGGCGTGGGCATGAAGAACTCTTCCATCGGGACGGCATACGGCATCGACGGCACGTCGAGGCCGCCAAAGCGGCGGACCGGTGCGTCGAGCCACTTCCACGCCTCGTCGGCGATGAGCGCGGCCACCTCTGAGCCGATCGAAACGCTGAAGTTGTCTTCGTAGAGGACGAGGCACTTACCGGTCTTGCGAGCCGAAGCGATGATCGTCTCCTTGTCCAGCGGGTAAACAGTGCGCAGGTCGACGATCTCCACGCTCACACCCTGCGACTCGAGGCTCTTCGCCGCCTCGTTCGCGTAATGCACCATCAAGCCGTAGCAGAAGACCGAGATATCGCTGCCTTCGCGGAAGATGCGCGCCTTTTGCAGCGGGATCAGGTACTCGCCCTGCGGCACTGCCTCTTTGAACATTCGGTACAGCCGCTTGTGCTCGAAGAAGAGAACTGGATCTGGATCGCGAATCGAAGCCAGCAGCAACCCTTTCGCCTCGTACGGTCCCGACGGGATGACGATCTTCAGACCTGGCGTTGCAAATCGCGCTTCGATCGATTGCGAGTGGTAGAGCGCGCCGTGCGCATGGCCGCCCATCGGCGCCCGCACGACCATCGGCACCGACCAGTCGCCGTCGCTGCGATAGCGGTATTTCGCCGCTTCGTTGGTAATCGAGTTGAACGCCATGTGCGCGAAGTCGGTGAACTGAATCTCGGCCACCGGGCGCTTGCCGGCGATGGCCAGGCCGAGCCCCACGCCGACGATTGACGACTCCGCCAGCGGCGTGTCGATCACGCGTGCCTCGCCGAAGCGGTTGCGCAATCCGTCGGTGACCAGAAAGACGCCGCCTTTCTTACCGACGTCCTCGCCCAGCACCATGACACGTGCGTCGCGCTCCATCTCTTCGGTCATCGCGGACCTGAGCGCGGCGACCATGTTCATCTCTTCGGTTTCGAGATCCGGTGCCGGGTCGATCGCTTTCGGCATCTCGATCGCGTACACGTTGCTGAGCGCGTCTTCAGGGCGGGGATCGTCGGCGTCCATGCCTTCTTTGGTGGCCTTGGAGACTTCCTCTTTGACCTGGTTCTCGTACTCGTTAGCGGCCTTGGCCGAAAGAAGTCCTTCTTCCAGCAAGCGTTTCCTGAAGCGCTCGAGGCAGTCGTTGGAGGCGAGCATGTCGATCTCTTCCTGCGAGCGGTAGCGGCGCTGGTCGTCTTCGGAAGAGTGCGCGCCCAGGCGGTCGACGAGACACTCGATCAGCGTCGGACCTCCGCCGGAGCGAGCCCGCGCGACCGCGTCCTTCGAAACCGAGTAGCACGTGACCGGATCTCTGCCATCCACGGTGACGCCGGGGAACCCGTAGCCGGCCGCGCGCTGCGCGACGAACTCGATCGCGTATTCCTTGTTGAACGGTGTCGAGATGGCAAAGCCGTTGTTTTCGCAGACGAAGATCTCGGGCAGCTTGTAGATGGCGGCGAAGTTGAACGCTTCGTGCGCGTCGCCCTCAGCGCCGGCGCCTTCTCCGTAACAGGTCATCAAGACTTTGTCGGTGCCGTCCATCTTCAGGGCGTAAGAGATGCCCGCACCGCGCACCATCTGCGTCGCCACCGGCGATCCGCCAGACGTGATGTTCAGTCGCGAGTCCGAAAAGTGGCCGGGCGTTTGCTTGCCACCCGAGGCCGGATCCGCCGCTTTCGCCAGCACGGACAGCATCAGGTCCAGCGGCGTCATGCCCATGCGCATGCAGAGCACGACATCGCGGTAATAAGGCGCGAGCCAGTCGTACTTGGGCTTCAGGGGCCAGCCGACCCCGATCTGCGCCGCCTCGTGGCCGGCGACCGAGATGATGAACGGCGCACGGCCCTGCCGGTTCAGGACCTGAAATCGATAGTCGATCTGGCGCCCGAGCAACATGTAGTGAAACCACTCGAGCAGCGTGTTTTCGTCGAGGTCCGTGTCACGCCACGCGATCGGCTCTTGAAAATGCCATTCGGGATTGAAAGACGGACCTTTGGTCTTGGTGGCTTGAGCCATGAAAGTTAGAAATGGATGGCGTGGCCGTCCACGGCCAGCGCCGCCTCCATCACGGCTTCACTCAACGTCGGGTGTGGATGAATGTTGCGACCGACTTCCCAAGCGTCGCCCTGGAAGAGCTGAGTCAGCGCGGGTTCCGCGATCAGCTCGGTGGCTTCGGCACCGACGATGTGGGTGCCCAGCAACTGACCGGTCTTCGCATCGGCGACCACCTTCACGAAGCCGCTCGTTTCTCCATGAATCTGCGCGCGGCCGATGGCCGAGAACGGAAACTTCCCGACCTTGACTTCGCGACCCTTGTCCCGCGCCTGCTTTTCGGTCAGGCCGACAGACGCGATCTGCGGATGCGAGTACGTGCACCGGGTGATGAGCTCCTGCTCCATCGGAGCGATGCGCTGTCCTGCGATGTCCTCGACCGCGGTGATGCCTTCATGAGACGCAGCGTGTGCGAGCAGGTAACCGCCGGTGACATCGCCGATCGCGTGGACGCCTTCCGCAGTCGTGCGCATCCACTCATCGACCTTGATGAAACCGTTGGGGTGGGTCTGCACGCCGAGGTGCTCCAGCCCGATCTCTTTGGATCGTGGGGAGCGCCCAACCGCGACCAGAACCTGCTTGGCCCAGATTTCGCCCTGGTCGGTGTCGACGCTGACTCCGTCGCGCGCCTTCTTCGCACCGTTGACTTTGACGCCGGGCTTGCAGTCGATTCCGGCCTTTTTGAAGGCGGCGAGCATTTCCTTCGAGATGTCTTCGTCCTCCAGCGGCACCAGGCGGTCGAGCGCTTCGAGCAGCGTGACCTTGACGCCGAGCTGGTTGTAAAAGGTCGCGAACTCGACACCGACGGCCCCGGCGCCGATGATCACGATCGACTCGGGCACGTCGGTCGAGAGGGTCGCGTTGTCCGACGAGATGATGTACTTCCCGTCGAAGTCGAGGCCGGGCAGCGAGCGGACCGTCGAGCCGGTGGCCACGACGAGATTCTTGGCCTTGA
>DATLKH010000026.1:0-14228 GCA_035538475.1 Candidatus Dormiibacterota bacterium
TTTGGACCATCGGCATCATCGACCGAGGGGTCGAAACCGTTCCAGCACAAGCCTGAGAACCAGCCCGTAATGATTTCGTGGAAAGTAGTTCCGCTGCCCGACGACCAGTAGGTCGTGCGAGAGTTCCCGGAGCACCAATAGCTGACGTTTATGTTGTAGTCGAATGAAGAGTTGTCGTCGAGAAAGACCTGCAAGTCGTAGCAGAATGCGGAACCATAGTTGTCCTCCCGGATAAGGACGAAATTCGCGTAGGTTCCCTGACTTGGATTCCACGGATAAGGGATCCAGGCCTTCGCGCTCCAATTCGGCCCACCGATGTAGCCATGTGCTCCACCGCAACCTCCTTCTGCCGCATGGACGGAGCGAGGGTTCAGAGCATTACCTGGCAGGTACGCGACAGAAACAGCGAGCATCAGCCCCACGAACAAGACGAGGAATCTCCTCATGATCCACGATCCCCCCTGGCCAACGCGAAGGGCGCCGCTTCGCGTCGCTGTTGCCGAGACAGCCGCTGCCGAACGGTCGCATTGTGGCGGGGACCGGTCTGGTCGCCAAGTCAGCATTTAGACCGACACGGACTTCACGGTTACCCACGATCATGCGGTAACTGGAGGTGGGGTCGTGCAATGCACCCGATGTTTCAGCTGACGTGCGTCAGCAGGACGGTTCGCACTGTTTCAGAACGCTTATCCGATTGGCGTTGAGCAACGGTCTACTCAGAAGCACTCGCACGCATCCATGCCATTACCACGGCCGTGCGATTCCGAGATCCAGTGCGCCTGAGCGTTCGATCCAAGTGCGTCCGAACCGTCTTCACTGAAATCCCGAGATGCTGTGCGATTTCTTTGTCGGTCATGCCCTGAGCGACCATCCGCAGGATTTCAGCTTCGCGCAGAGAAAAGTGCTGTGTTGGCATCAGTTTTGCAACACTTAACAGTCAAATGCTGGGGCAAGAACGAATAACTGTCAAGACCACGATTCGCGCAAGATGTCACTTGCGCCTTGCCTTCCGGCCTAGCCCAGGTGAACCTCCTGTTCACGCCGGCTGCTGCTCCAGGGTTGCTGGGTCGTGGTCGAGGCGGATTGTTCGTGAACCACCCGACGTTCCGTCCAGCCCTTGCGTCGCGCACCTAAAAAGAACCAACCGGGCAGTTCACGGCGTTGCAACGACGACTGACCCGCGAGGGCTTAAACTCCCACAGCCCCAGGTACGTTCGAATGCCAGGGGCTTGTTGGGCCAGATCCTTTCCGGAGTGGGTATAGGCATCCGACTAATCATCCCGAGCCGTGGCGGCCGTTGGAAGTAACCCTAGCTGGCCCTGGCCCGTTTGAAATTCCTGCGGCCGGGGCAGTCCAAATCGACGTCCCAGCAGTTCTACTAGAGGTAAAGAAATGTGCGGAATCATCGGCTACCTGGGCGATCGGGAGGCCACGCCCATCCTCATGGACAGCCTCAAGCGGCTCGAATACCGGGGCTATGACTCGGCCGGCGTGGCCGTCCTGGAATCAGCCAAGGCCGGCGAGGCCGCCCGCACGAGCGTCACCAAGTCCGAGGCCAAAGTCGACACCCTGATCGCGAAGCTCCAGACGAACATGCCGACCGGCCACCTGGGCATCGGCCACACGCGCTGGGCGACTCACGGCAAGCCGACCTACATCAACGCTCACCCACACACGGATTGCCGGGGGCGCATCTTCGTGGTGCACAACGGGATCATCGAGAACTTCGCCGAGCTCAAAGCGCAGCTCGAAGCGGCAGGGCACGAGTTTCCTTCCGAAACAGATACCGAAGTCGTGCCGCACCTGATCGAAGCCAACTACAAAGGCGACTTCCTGGAGGCTGTCCGCGCGGCGCTCAAGCGCATCCGGGGCGCGTACGCCCTGGCGATGTTCTCGAGCGACGACCCGGAGCTTTTGGTCGGCGCTCGGCTCAACGCTCCTTTGGTCGTCGGCGTCGGCGAGAAGGAGTACTACATCGCCTCCGACATCACGGCCATCATTCCTTACACCAAGCGGGTGGTCGTGCTCGGCGAAGGTGAGGTGGCCGCTGTGACTCCGCTCGGCGTCGAGGTTTCGACCATCGACGGCAAGGCGGTCCAGCCGAAGATCGTCCATGTCGACTGGGACGTCGCCCAGGCGCAGAAGGGCGGCTACAAGCACTTCATGCTCAAAGAGATTCACGAAGCCGACGAGGCGGTGGCCAACGCGATGCGCGGCCGGCTGACCGATGACGGCACGGTTTCCTTCCGCGAGTTCGACATTCCGGACGAGCGCCTGAAGAAGATCAAGGAAGTCGTGCTGCTCGGCATGGGAACGTCACTGCATGCGGCGATGGCGGGAGAGTTCTTGATCGAGGACTGGGCCGGCATTCCAGCCCGCGCCATGGACGCCTCAGAGTTTCGCTATCGCCGGCCGACTTTCGGAAAGGACGCTCTGGTCGTCGTGATCACGCAGTCCGGTGAAACCGCTGACACGCTGGTCGCCCTGCAGCAAGCCAAGGAACGCGGTGCGCTCACTGTCGCGATGACCAATGTGATCGCCAGCTCGGCGGCCCGGGACGCAGATGGAGCGATCTACCTGCATTCAGGTCCGGAGATCAGCGTTGCCTCGACCAAGACATTTCTGGCGCACCTGACGAGCTTGATCCTGCTCGCGATGCGGCTCGGCACGCTTCACGAGCGCATCTCGCTCGAGCGCCGGCGCGAAATCGTGGAAGCGCTCCGTAGCCTGCCGGAGCAAGTCCGAGCGCTCCTCAAGCGCGACCAGGAGATCCTTGCGCTCGCCGAGAAATACAGCGGCTACCGCAATTTCATGTACGCGGGCCGCGGCCTGGGATTCCCGGTGGCGCTCGAAGGTGCACTGAAGCTCAAAGAGATCTCGTACGTGCACGCCGAAGGCACCTCGGGCGGAGAGTTGAAGCACGGACCTATCGCACTGCTCGAAGAGCAGTTCCCGGTGGTCGCGGTCTGCACCGCGAGCCCGACAGTGGAAAAGATGGTGAGCAACGTACATGAGATCGTCGCCCGCAACGCGCCGGTACTGGCGCTGATCACGGTCGGCGACCGCTCGCTCACTGAACTTGCGACCGATATTTTCGAGATGCCGGCCGTCGATGATCTCGCCTCGGCGATCTTGAACAGCGTGATGCTGCAGCTGTTCGCGTATCACGTGGCGGTCAAGCTCGGTCAGGACGTCGACCAGCCCCGCAACCTCGCCAAGTCTGTGACAGTCGAATAAACACCCCACGAGGTCGGATGCTTCGCAGTGACCTCGCGGGGACCCCTGGTTAAATGTCCAGGTGCAAAGGATCGGCGTGGACGCCGTAGCGGTCGATCGGATCGAGCTCGCGGTCAAACGCTCGGGCGCCGGCTTCCTGCGCAAGGTCTTCACGCCGGCCGAGCTCGATTACTGCGCCGGTGATCCCGAGCGGCTGGCCGGCCGTTGGGCGGCGAAGGAAGCCGTGATCAAATGCTTCGACGGCACCGGCATCTGCTTCCCGCGCCGCCGCATCGAAGTCCTGCCCGGTCCGCACGGCGCCCCGCGCGCTCGCTTGCTTGGTGACGGGCGGGGTGCACAGATCGAAGTCAGCATCACCCACCACAGCCGGCTGGCGGTGGCGACGGCGCACCTCGAGATGCCTGAAATGGGGGCGCTGCTGCCGGCGCCGGAGGGCGTGGTCATCCCGGCTCGACCACTCGATGCACACAAAGGAACATTCGGCACCGCGCTCGTGCTGGCGGGAAGTGTCGGCTTGACGGGCGCGGCCTACCTGACGTCCACCGCGGCCGCACGCACCGGTGCCGGTCTCGTCCGCCTGCTCGTTGCGGACACGATCTATCCGATTCTCGCGGCCAAATGCACGGAAGTCATGGCCACGCCCGTAACCGAGGTTGCGCCCGGCGCGGTCGGCCACTCCGCGTACGACTCGATCATTCGTCAGCTCGATGGCGTCGAGGTGGGAATCATCGGACCTGGCCTCGGCCGCGACGGCTCGACGTGGCGGCTCGTCGTCGACCTCGCGCAGCACGCAAAGTGTCCGCTCGTGATCGACGCCGACGGCCTGAACGCGCTCGCCGATTCGCCCGGCGTCAAGGGCAAGCTGGGCAGCACCCGAGTTTTGACCCCGCACCCTGGAGAGCTCGCTCGACTTACAGGAAAGACGGCTGACGCGATCAACGCCGACAGGCCCGGCGCTGCACGCAGAGCAGCCGAGGAGTGGGAGGCGGTGGTCGTGCTCAAGGGCGCGCACACCGTGGTGGCGCACCCGGATGGCCGGCTGAGCGAGGATCCGCACTCGGTGCCGGCCCTGGCCTCGGGCGGCACCGGCGACGTGCTTTCGGGTGTCATAGGCGGGCTTGTGTCACAAGGCCTGGATCCATTCGCAGCGGCAGTGACCGGCGTGTACGTGCACGCTGCGGCCGGGCGCCGAATCTCGGAGCGGATAGGGGATTCCGGCTTGCTGGCTGGAGACCTGCTGCCCGAGATCCCGGTCGTGATGAATCTGCTTCGTCAGGGCGGCCTCTGAAGAGCCACGGACTGCGCTGGGCAGACGTCGACCTCAAGGCGATCAGCGCCAATGTCGACCTGATTCGACGCCACGTCCACGGGGCCGGTCTTTTCGCTGTCGTCAAAGCGGGCGGCTATGGGCACGGCGCGCTTCCCGTCTCGCACGCTGCGCTCGAAGGGGGCGCCACCGGTTTGGCCGTGGCTACGCTCGAAGAGGCGACCCAGCTCCGCGGGCTGCTCGATGCCGAGCAGATCTTGGTCATGGGCGGGCTGCCGCCATCACAAGCCGGCGCCGCGGCGGCAACGGGCTGCACCATCGGCGTCTCCAGTCGCGACCTTGCGGATGCGTTGGCCGCCACCGGGCAGAACGTCAACGTGCACCTGAAAGTCGACACCGGCATGGGCCGTTTCGGGTGTGCGCCGGAGGAGGCGCCGGAGCTCGCGCGCCTGATCGACGGGTCGCGCTCGCTACGTCTCGGCGGGACGTGGACTCATTTCGCCTCATCCGAATCGGACGAGGAGATGACGGCCCGTCAGTTCAATCTGTTTCTCGACGTCCCCTCGCGGTTCGAGGTCAGTCCGGGGATGCGGCACGCCTGCAACTCCGCCGCGGCGCTTCGCCATCCCGAATTTGCCCTCGAGGCAGTCAGGTCTGGCATTTCGATTTATGGATGCGAGTGGCCGGGCACGCGACCGGCGCTTGCGCTCCGCTCTGTCATCACTCACCTGAAGACAGTGCAGAAAGGGGCGACCATTGGATATGGATCGCGGTGGCGAGCGCCCGAGACCGCGCGAGTGGCAACTGTGGCGATCGGTTATGCGGACGGGATCTTTCGCGCCCGAGCCAACAAGGGCGATGTTCTGGTCCGGGGGCGGCGCGCGCCGCTGATCGGAATGGTGAGCATGGACGCGATCACGCTGGACGTGACCGGAGTGCCTGAGGCCCAGGTCGGGGACGTCGTCACGCTGATCGGGCGCGACGGGGATGAGCAGATCACCGCGGAGGAAGCGGCTCTGTGGTCGGGCACGATCAGTTACGAGGTCCTGACGTCGATCGGTCCACGCGTCGAACGGCGCTACGCGGAATAACGCCCACATACCGGATCGTCGCGACGATCCGGAAAGACGACCGCGGAATACGTTCGTCTGGAGCCGGAGTTACAAAGGTTGCGTAGGCGGGTACAGGTACAGTGGAAGTGCTCATGGCCGAACCGGCCGCTAAGACTGCCTTCGCAGAGGAGGCGCTGACCCATCTCGACACGCTTTACAGGGGTGCGCTCCGGCTCACGCGTGACCCGGACGCAGCTCAAGACCTCGTTCAGGAGGCTTACCTCCGCGCCCTCCGCTATCAGCACAGCTACCAGGCGGGCACGAACATGAAGGCCTGGCTATTCGCCATCATGCGCAACCTCTTCTGGGACCGCTTCAAGGGTCGCAAAGAGGATGTCAGCCTGGACGACGTTGGGGAATTCGTGCTCTTCAAGAAGCTGCGCGATGAAGGTGCGAAGCCTGAGTCGGACGTGCTCGACCGGATCGCCGCCACTGAGGTCGTGGCCGCGGTCGACAAGCTGCCCCCGCTGCATCGTGAGGTGGTGGTGCTGGTCGACGTCGAAGGCTTCTCCTACAAGGACGCTGCAGATGCGCTCGGGGTGCCTATCGGCACAGTCATGTCGCGCCTCCACCGGGCCCGCCAGCAGCTACAAAAATCCCTCTATGACTACGCCGTCGAATCCGGTATCGTCCGGCCTGGCGGCATGGATCAGGTGCCACAGCAATGAGGTGTGAAGAGTGTTCGACCAAGCTCGATCGCTTCGTCGATCGCGAGCTCACCGATACCGAGGCCCTCGAAGTCCAGCTTCACCTCGAAGGTTGCCCCGACTGCATGGACCACTATGAGTTCCAGTCGCAGCTGAAGAGGCTGGTCAAGACCTCGTGTGATTGCGATACCGCGCCGGTCACGTTCCGAGAAAGGCTGCGCCAGATCCTGAGCTGAAGCTCCACGACGCGCGCCTATACGTGATCACCGCCGATCTGGAGGTCGCTCGGGCTGCGGTTCGTGGCGGAGCGGACATGGTGCAGCTTCGACACAAGATGCTGGCACGCGGCGAGCTGCTCACGCTGGCCCGCCAAGTACGCGAGGTGACTCGCGATGTCCTTTTCATCGTCAACGACTACGTCGACATCGCCCTCTTGAGCGAAGCGGACGGAGTGCATCTTGGTCCAGATGATGTGAGTGTTGCCGCGGCGCGTCGGATCGCCGGCGAGCGGTTGATCATCGGCGCGTCTGCATCGACTGTCGACGCAGCGCGAACCGCGGTCCTGGCCGGAGCCGGCTACCTCGGATCCGGACCTGCTTTTGCAACACCGATCAAGGCCGAGAAGCGAGTCATCGGACCCGCCGGAATCAAGGCGATTGCAAAAGCAGTCGACGTGCCGGTGTTCGCCATCGGTGGCATCGACGCGACAAACATCAACGAGGTGATCGCAGCCGGCGTGCGTCGCGTGTGCGTGATTCGAGCTGTCGGCGATGCGGCCGATCCCGAAGCGGCCGCGCGGCGATTGCGTGCCATGCTCGACGCATGACCAGGCTCGGCGGGCTCGGCGAATCGGAGCTGCTGCGACGGCTTCTGCCGTACTTGACCACGACCGGCTACCAAGTCGTGGCGGGCGAGGACGACGCCGCCGTCTGGCCGAGCCTCGACCCGGACCATCCGGAGGACTATGTGGTGGCGAGCTGCGATACGTCGGTCGAAGGCGTGCACTTCGATCTTTCCTGGATGCCGGCGGTCGATATCGGGTATCGCGCGCTCGCCCTGGCGCTCGGTGACCTGGCATCCAAAGGCGCGTCGCCGAAGTATCTGCTGGTCGCGCTTGCGGCACCCCCTTCATGGGAGGTCGACACCGTGACAGGCCTTTACGAAGGTATTCATCGCCTCGCGGAGCGTTTCGACATCAATGTCGCCGGTGGGGACCTCAGCTCGACACAGGGCCCTGCCGTCATCACGTTGACCGTGATCGGTACTGCGCCGCTTGTTCCGCTCGCTCGGTCCAAGGTGCAGTCGGGCTGGCTGGTCGGCGTGACCGGTCCGCTCGGCGGCGCTTCGCTCGCGCTTCGAGAGCGTAGGGTCTTTTTGCCTCGGCCGGATTTTGAACGCGGCAAGCTGTTGAATCAGGCGGAGCTCGCGTGCGGCGACATCTCAGACGGACTGCTGCGCGAGATGGAGAAGTACGCCGCCGTCTCGGGAGCCGGTGCGGTGATTCGCGCCCAGGACGTTCCCGTCGCCGCGGGCGCCACGATGATCGATGCCCTGACGGGCGGTGAAGAATCGGAGTTCGTGTGCGTCGGGCCTGAGGACAAGCTGCTGCGTGCCGGCCTCCATCCGATCGGCGTCATGACTTCAACTCCCGACGTTCGCGTGATCGACGCGAACGGTGCCGACATTCAAGTGGCTACCCATGGTTACGACCACTTCAGCCGCTGAGACCGAGCTTGCCGGCCGTCGGTTTGGAGAGCGCCTGCAGCGCGGCGACATCGTGCTGTTGAGCGGCGAGCTCGGCGCCGGCAAGACCACCTTCGTCCGCGGCGTGGCGCAAGGCATCGGTTCAAAGGCCTCGGTCGCAAGCCCGACCTTCCAGCTCGTGCGGCTCTATCCAGGTCCCGTCCAGCTGGCGCACGTCGATCTGTACCGCGTCGAGAATTCGATTGAGCTCGCGGACCTAGGGTTGGAGGAGCTCGCCGAGCAGGGTGCCGTGGTCGTCGAGTGGGGCGAGAGGCTGGAAGTGCCAGAAGCGGCGCATATCGAAATCCAGCACCTGGGCGGCGACCGCCGCTTGATCAGGATCGAACGTGATCTTCGTCATTGACACTTCATCGGCCATCAACGCGCTCGTGGTGCTCGAACCGAACGGCGCCGTCCGCTCGGAGTTGCGGCTGCCGGCGCGGAGCGATGAGCTCCGGGGGACGATGAAGAGAGTCGCGCTCGCGCACATGCTGACCAGAGTTGCGGTCGCAACGGGCCCAGGGTCGTTCACCGGCCTGCGAGTTGGAGTTTCCTTCGCACTGGGGCTTGCGATGGGACTGCGGGTTCCCCTGGTTCCGCTCCGGACACTGGCCTTGCAGGCAGCTCGCGCCGACGATCCGGTGATGAGCGTGGCCGAGGCCGGCCGGGGGCGTGTCTACTACCAGGCACCAGGCGATGAGCCGGGACTGGGCGATCCGGCGGACCTGCCCACCAATCACGATGCGGTGGGATGGGTGCGGGCCGACACCGAGAGGTCGATGCTCGGCGCCGGAATCCATTTCCGGCCGGAAGGTCAGCTGAGGACGTTCGGTGAAGCTGCGGCCCGTCTGCTCGAGACGGCACGCGAAGTTGCCTATGGTAGTCTCCGAATCGAATACATGCAGTCGTTTTCAGCTTTAAAGCGCTGATGGTTCAGATCAGGCAGCAGCTCTCAATCGAGCTCATGCGTGAGCCTGATGTCAACACGGTCCAGGAGATCGAACGCGAGATCTTTGCCACGCCCTGGCCGCGCAACGCCTATTACCGTGAGCTCGCCTCGAGGTCGAGCGCGCACTACGTGGTGCTGCGACAGGAGGGGATGGTCGAGCGACCGGCGGGTTACCGGATCCCCGACTTCGATCCGTCGATCATCGGTTATGGCGGCATGTGGCGGATGTACGACGAAGCGCACGTGACCACGATCGGCGTGCGTCGAGACCTGCAGCACAGAGGCTTCGGACGCATCATCTTCGCCGGCCTGGTTCAGGCGGCCTACGACATGGGCGCGAAGTGGGTGACTCTGGAGGTGCGAACCTCCAACGACAACGCCATGCGCATGTACGAGTCGTTCGGCTTCAAGGTCATCGGCCGGCGCAAGGGGTACTACACGGACAACGGCGAAGACGCGATCGTGATGTGGTCGGACTCGATCTACTCGCCTCGTTTCAGGAAGGCGTACGAAGGCAACCTCGACCGAATCGAAGCGGACGTCCGAGGTTTGCGTCGCGACTTGCTGACCAAGGAAGAAAAGTAGGCTCGCTGACGCTCGGCATCGAAACAAACTGCGACGAAACTTCGGTCGCGGTGGTGGAAGACGGACGCAAGGTCCTCGCCAACCTGATCCACTCGCAGGTTGACGTGCACGAGACGTTCGGCGGCGTGGTGCCGGAGCTCGCGGCCCGCGACCACCTCGAGCGGCTTCCACATCTGCTGGAGGTGGCGATGGACTATGCGCGGGTCACGCCCGAGGACCTGGATCTGATTGCCGTCACGCGCGGACCGGGTCTGGTCGGATGCCTGCTCGTGGGGGTCGGTGTGGCTGAGGGACTCGCGGCCGCCTGGTCCAAGCCGATCACCGGAGTCAATCACCTTTGGGGTCACATCTACGCCGCGCTCCTGAGCCGGCCAGACCTCGAGCCGCCGCTGTTGGGGCTGGTCGTGAGCGGTGCCCACTCAGATCTGGTGTGGATGCCGGAGCACGGTCGCTTCGACATCCTCGGCCGCACGCGAGACGACGCCGCAGGCGAAGCTTTCGACAAGGCGGCCCGCATGTTGGGGCTGGGATTTCCGGGCGGGCCGGCTCTGGATCGGCTGGCGCGAAAGGGCGATCCAGATCGACAGCCCCTGCCCAAGCCTTCGCTCGAGGGTCTGGAGTACAGCTTCAGCGGCGTGAAGACCGCGTTGCTCTACCGCCTGCGCGACCTGGGTGAAGCGATCACCGCTCAGGACCGAGCTGACCTCGCGGCCGCGTTCGAGCGGTCAGTCGTCGAATCCCTGGTCGAGAAGCTGGACGAGGCGATCGATCGCACGCAGGCTCAGGAGGTCGTGGTCGCCGGCGGAGTGGCGGCGAACACGCTCCTGCGCAAGCGCGCCGAGGAAGTGGTGGCCGGGCGCGCTCGCCTCACCATGCCGCCGCTCGACCTCTGCACGGACAACGCCGCGATGATCGCGGCCGCGGGGGCACACGCCGAGCGGCGCGCGGCCGAAGTCGATCCGTCGCTGGGTTGGGACTGAGCCGGTGGGCATGAAGGGGTGGTCGGTCGTCTACCGAGGTGAGCGGATCAAAGCCGAGATCATCGTGGCGGCGCTCCAGGCCGACGGGCTCGACGCCGAGGTGTTCGGAGACAACGCGTACGGAGTGGGCATCGACTTGACCGAGGCCCGGATCGTGGTTCCGGACGACCAGGCCGAGATGGCTCGCAAGCTCATCCAGGAGGCGGAGTCCCAGCCATCCTCTGAGGATGTGTAGAATTAGCAGTCGACCAGTCTGAGTGCTAAGCGCTCAGGCATCGGGAGTGCTAAGTCATCTATCAGCTGAGGAGGGCTGCAAATGAACTTGAGACCGTTGGGTGACCGGGTTGTGGTAAAGCCGGTCGAGCGAGAGGAGAAGACCAAGAGCGGGATCGTCCTTCCGGACACCGCGAAAGAGAAGCCGCAGGAAGGCATCGTCGAGGCAGTCGGCACGGGCCGGATTCTCGACAACGGCACCAAGGTGCCGATGGAGCTGAAGGTGGGGGACAAGGTCCTCTACGCAAAGTACGCAGGAAACGAGTTCAAGGTCGACGACGTCGAGTACCTCATCGTTTCGGAGAAGGACGTGCTGGCCGTGGTCGGCTCGAACGGAAAGAAGTAAAGGCAGAAGAGGGGAAGACATATGGCAAAAACAGTCACATTCGATGTAGACGCGCGACAGTCGCTCAAGAAGGGCATCGACACCGTCGCGCAGTCCGTACGGATCACGCTCGGCCCCAAGGGCCGCAATGTGGTGCTCGAGAAGAAGTTCGGCGCGCCCACCGTCACCAACGACGGTGTGACGATCGTCCGCGAGATCGAGCTCAAAGACCCGATGGAGAACACCGGCGCGCAGCTGCTGCGCGAGGTGGCGACCAAGACCAACGACGTCGCAGGTGACGGCACAACGACCGCGACGATCCTGGCTCAGACCATGATCAACGAAGGCTTCCGCAACGTGACCGCGGGCGCCAACCTGATGCAGCTGAAGGTCGGAATCGAGAAGGCCGTCGAGGCCGTGGTCGAAGAAGTCAAGAAGCTGGCCGTGCCGGTCAAGGGCCACGAGGACGTCGCCCACGTGGCGGCGATCTCTTCGCAGGACTCGAAGATCGGCGAGCTGATCGCCGAGGCGATGGACAAGGTCGGCAAAGACGGCGTCATCACTGTCGAAGACAACCAGGCAATCACGACCGAGCTCGAGTTCGTCGAAGGCATGCAGTTCGACCGCGGCTACATCGCCGCGTACATGGTCACCAATCCGGACCGGATGGAAGCGGTGCTGGACGAGCCGTTTGTGCTCATCACCGACCGCAAGATCTCGTCGATCCAGGACCTCCTCCCGGTTCTGGAGCGCGTCGTCCAGCAGGGCAAGCCGCTGCTGATCGTCGCCGAGGACGTCGAGGGTGAAGCCCTCGCGACTCTCGTCGTGAACAAGCTGCGCGGCACCTTCACGGCCGTTGCGGTCAAGGCTCCTGGCTTCGGTGACCGCCGCAAGGCGATGCTCGAGGACATGGCGATCCTGACGGGCGGCACCGTGATCTCGGAGGACGCCGGCTTCAAGCTCGACCAGACGCGGATCGAGCAGCTGGGCAAGGCCCGCAAGGTGACCGTCAACAAGGACGACACCACGGTCGTGGTCGACGTCGAGCAGGACGAGAAGCGGAAGCAGGCGATTCAGGCGCGGATCAAGCAGATCAAGGCGCAGATCGAGGAGACGACCTCTGACTTCGACAAAGAGAAGCTGCAGGAGCGACTGGCCAAGCTGGCCGGTGGCGTGGCGGTGATCAAGGTCGGAGCCGCGACCGAGGTCGAGCAGAAGGAGAAGAAGCACCGCATCGAGGACGCGCTGAGCGCGACCAAGGCCGCGGTGGAAGAGGGCATCGTCGCGGGCGGTGGCACCGTGCTGCTGAACGCGCAGAAGAAGCTCGACGGTGGACTTGCTTTGAAGGACGACCAGGCGACCGGTGTCGCGATCGTCCGGAAGGCGCTCGAGGAGCCGGTGAAGCAGATCGCGCTCAACGCGGGCAAGGAAGGCTCGGTGATCGTCGAGCAGATCCGCAAGGGCAAGTCGGGCGAGGGCTACGACGCTCTCAACGACAAGTTCGTGAACATGTTCGAGGCGGGGATCGTCGACCCCGCGAAGGTGACTCGGTCAGCGCTGCAGAATGCGGCGTCGATCGCAGCGATGGTGCTGACCACCGAGGCGATGGTGACCGAGGTGCCGGAAGAGAAGAAGGGCGGAGCTGGAATGCCGGGCGGAATGTCGCCCGACATGATGTAAGAAGGAAGAGCCTTTCAAATTAGAGAGCCCCTCGCCGGCGCGAGGGGCTCTTCCTTTTTATGCCCGGCGATTTCGCGGTTTTGGCGTCAAACTCGGGATTGCGAGAGACAGTTTCCGCGAATTTGACGTCAAAGCCGTGATCGAAGCAGCGCAGCTCGAACTTGTGACGCGATCAGCTCCGGTTGGTCAAGGTCGGAAGCGGTGAAGCGTAACAACGTGAAACCGGCGTTGACGAGAAGATTCTGCCGGCGATTGTCTTCGGCCACGCGATCGCGATGATTCGCGCCGTCGTACTCGATGACCAGACGAGCCTCTGGGTAGAAGAGATCGGCCCGTCCCACGAACCGCCCGTCTGAGTTCCGCAGCTCAGTCTGCACAAGTGGACGCGGAAGGCCGGCGTGATGAAGAAGCCAGCGGAGGCGCGTCTCCATTGGTGACTCAGCTGGTTCGGCGATCGATGCCAATGACCGGAGAAGCGAGGCACCTCGGCGGCCGGCAGCCGTGTGGGCGTAGCTCATCAATGCTGCGCTCGTGGTGCGGCCCAAGCGGAGAGTCGCATCGATCGCAACCAAAGCCTCAACTGCATGCCATTGGGCACTCAAGTCGCACAGCGTTCTGTGCACGCTGGTTACGCGAAGCCCGCGCGCCTCCTTGATGTCATCAGGATCCACCGAGCAGCGCCGGATGTTCAGTCCACGTCGTGTCCTGACACTGGACGCCGGTCGAAGGATCACTTCGATTGGGTACATCCGGACACCCTCAACGCCCCACAGCCACGCAGTAGTTCCGCCACCAAAGACCGCATCCGACGGGAGCAAGCGTGTCCAAGCTGAGAGCACGAGCCACGGATCTTCGTGCCAGCCTTTCCAGCAATAGAGCTCGGGACCGAGATGTCGCCAGGCTTTTCCTCGCAGCGAATCTGCTCGGAGGCCGGCACACAGTGCCTCGCGAAAAGTGAATGGACCGCGCTTGAGCTCGCTAGGGATGTGCGGAGTGCGACCCACGCCCAGAAGGATTGCGTGAACGATCCCTAACTACAACGCAGCCTGTAAAGGAGGTCCGGTCGACGGATAGTCCGGCTTTGACGTCGAATGTGGCAAAAGTAAGGCCGCAGATCGCGGTTTTGACGTCAGACGGGTCGAATCGGACGCGGTGGCGCGGGGCGCCGGCGCTTCTCCCTTCCCGCCGGCTCGTCCACCGGAATGATTCCCCCCAAACCCGCCATCCGCCGTCCCACGAACGAAACCGCAAACGGCAGCCCGAGCATCACGGTCGCGACGACCACCGAAAGCAGATCCGGCAGGCGCCGCGGATCTTTGAGCCCCACATAGGTCAGGTACCCACCCGCAGCCGCGGTCACCAAGACGATGAGCACCGCGGTGCCGACCAACCACACCCGATACTCGCGGAACAGCGGTGGTGCGTTCCTC
>DATLKH010000027.1:0-6738 GCA_035538475.1 Candidatus Dormiibacterota bacterium
TCCGGGTCAGCGCCCTTCTGGTCCGCCCAGCCGCCGCTGCATCGAGTCCCGCCTCTTCCGCGATCCCGAGCGCGACCAGGCCGAGCATACGATAAAGCTCGCCCACTTCCACCGGCAGATCGCCGAGCGCCTGCAGATGCCGGCGCACGGTGTCGACATCACCGCGCCGCACCGGTCCGGTCAGCGCACTCGTCACGCCACTTTGCCGAATGTTGGCGAGCGTGCCCTGGACCAGCGGCACGAGCGCTTGCTCCGCCTCCTGCTCCTGCCACCCGGCAGCCTCGAGCACCCTCACCGCTTCCGAGATCAACGCCACGACATGGTTCGACGCGATCACCGCTGCGGCGTGGTAGAGCTTTCGTTCGCGCTCACCCACGTGCCGCGGACGGGCGCCGATATCGCGCGCCAATTCCCCCAACCGGCGCTCCAGCCCGCTCGTGTTCGCGTCAATACCGACGGTTATGCCGTGAAACGCGGCTGGCGTCTGCGGCGAAGGAAAGGACTGGAGTGGATGAAACGAGCCGACGGCGTGCGCCTCGCTCAACGGCGCAAGGACGTTGAGCCCCAGCGCACCACTGACGTGCACGAAACTGACCGAGCCGGACGCGACGCTTCGGGCAAGGCGCCTCGCCACCTCGGCAATCGCTGCATCCGGGACAGCGATGAAGACGATGCCATCCTCGATCGCCGGAAAGGTCTCGCGCGCGGGTATGAGGTGCGCCTTGTGGCCGACAGCATTGAATGCGCGGACCAGGCTGCGGCCGAAGTTGCCGCGGCCGGCTACGAAGATCTGGTCAGGCGTTTAGGAGGCGCTTGAGCTGGCGGCCGCCGCGGGCGTTTCCGGCTCCTCGCGGGCCAGGATTTCGTCGAGTTCCTTGCCGTCGATCGTCTCCACGACTTTCAGCTGGTCGACCACGGCGTCCATCTTGCTTCGCTGCTTGGTGAGGATCGCCTTGGCCGTCTGGTATCCGTGATTGACGATGTTGCGAATCTCCTCGTCGATGATCGCGGCGACCTCTTCTGAGTAGTTGCGCTGCTCGCCCAGGTCGCGCCCAAGGAAGACCAGTTCCTCGCGGTGCCCCATCTGAACGGTCCCGAGCTTGTCGGACATGCCCCATTGCGTGACCATGCGGCGCGCCAGCTGGGTCGCCTTCTGGATGTCGTTCTCCGCGCCCGACGTGATGTCGCCGAACACGATCTCCTCGGCGACGCGACCGCCCATGATCCCGGCGATCTGGTCCATGAGCTCGTCCCGCGAGACGAGGTACTTGTCCTCTTCGGGCAAGCTCAACGTCCAGCCAAGCGCCATGCCGCGGGAGATGATCGAGACCTTGTGCACGGGGTCGGTGTGCGGCAGCGCCTTCATGACCAGCGCGTGTCCGGTCTCGTGGTACGCGATCACTTCCTTCTCGTGATCCGAGATGCGCCGGCTCTTGCGCTCGGGACCCGCTATCACGCGGGCGATCGCCTCTTCGAGCTCGTCCATGCCGATCACTTTCTTGTTGGCGCGCGCCGCGAGGATCGCCGCCTCGTTGATCAGGTTCGCCAGGTCCGCGCCCGAGAAGCCGGGCGTCTGGCGGGCCAGCACGTCCAGGTCGACTGTGGAGTCGAGCGGCTTGTTCCGCGCGTGCACGTCGAGGATCGAGCGGCGGCCTTTGATGTCCGGGCGGTCGAGGGTCACGTGGCGGTCGAAGCGGCCGGGGCGCAGCAGCGCCGGGTCGAGCACGTCCGGCCGGTTGGTCGCCGCGATCACGATCACGTGCGTGTTCGTGTCGAATCCATCCATCTCGACGAGCAGCTGGTTGAGGGTCTGCTCGCGTTCGTCGTGACCGCCGCCAAGCCCAGCACCACGCTGCCGGCCGACGGCGTCGATCTCGTCCACGAAGACGATGCACGGTGAGTTTTTCTTGGCCTGGTCGAAGAGGTCGCGGACGCGGCTCGCACCGACACCGACGAACATCTCGACGAACTCCGAGCCGGAGATTGAGAAGAACGGCACGCCCGCCTCTCCGGCCACGGCCTTGCTGAGGAGCGTCTTGCCGGTTCCCGGAGGACCGACCAGCAACACACCTTTGGGTATGCGTGCGCCGAGTGCGACGAACTTCTCCGGATACTTCAAGAACTCGACGATCTCCGTCAGCTCTTGCTTGGCTTCATCGACGCCCGCCACGTCGGCAAATGTGATCGCGGGCTTGTCGCCGGCGATCATTCGCGCGCGTGAGCGTCCAAACGAAATCGCCTGGTTGTTACCGCTTTGGGTCTGGCGCAGCACCCACCACATGAAGGCCGCGATCAGGATCACGAGGATGATGTTGGGCAGCAGGACCTGGAGCAGATAGCTGCCGCTGCCGTTCTTGTCGAACTTGACGTCGACACCTTCGCCCTGCAGTGTCTGGACGAACTGGCATTCACCCGAGCAGTCCGGCAGCACGACGTTGTGCTTCTTGCCGGTCGCGTCGAGGGCGATGCCGTCGGTACCGTTGATCTCGAGCGACTTGACGTTGTTGCTCTGGGCCTGGGTCATCACGGTCGAGAAGTCCCAGTCGGATGCGTTCTGGCCCGACTGGATCGAGTTCCAGGTGAACCAGAAGACAAGACCGAGGATGACGACCAACGCGAAATAGAAGAGGCTGGAGCGGGGGAAACGGCTCAAATTTGATCTCCTGGAGGCCTGATCGGCCTATCCAGCCTAACAACTTTCTCGCGCGTAGGTCTCGCTATCTGCGAAATAGCCACGTGGAGGGCTGGCTCACCCACGGGGCTGATCAAGTCTTCCGCGACGCCAAGACCTGGAATCCAGGCGAGCCGGTCGCCGGCGAAGACGAGCGGCCAGCGGTCACGGTCCTCGCGCGGCACCCGGGCGTCGACAAAGATGTCCTGCAGCTTGCGGGTGCCGTTTCCGCCGGCGGGTCGGATGCGAAGACCGGGCGTCCGATAGCCGAGGCGGAGTGAAAGGCCTGCGCGGAGATGCGCGGCGCCCGCGTCGTCGCAGCCGGAGCACGGCCGCACCTCGAGTCGCGCCTTCTCGGTCACTCCGCTGGTTGAGCTGATCACTTCCAAACGGCCCCCCACGATACGAAAACGCAAAGCGCCCGGAAGATCGACGCCGCGACCTCCGCGGCCCTGGCCTCGGGTGAGCTCGAGCATTGCCCTCAAGTGGGAGCGCGCGAGCCCGGGCTCCTTTCCCCCCGCGCTTGCGTACAACTGCTTCAAGACCTCGATTGCGACTGCCTCGGGCATCGAGAGCAGAGCCGCCGCCGTAACCGGGCCGCCGGTGATTGCCTCGGCCGCCTGCGCGGTAGCTGTGTCGTGCAGCGCCGAGACTGCGCGGGCTGCGGCATGAAAGCGACGCACGATTCCAGGCCGGTCTCGCTCCAGCGCCGGGAGGACACGCGTGCGCACGCGCACGCGCGCGTAGCGCGGGTCGCGGTTGGCCGGATCCTGATGGGCGGCAATGCCGCGGCGGGCGAGGAACTCCTCGACTTCCGCGCGCCAGACCCCGAGCCACGGACGCACATAGCTGCCTCGCCGCACTGGCATTCCGCGAAACCCCGCGAGCCCGCATCCCCGCAACAGGTGCAGGACCACGCCTTCGACCAGGTCGTCGGCCGTGTGCGCAGTGGCCACGACATCGGCGCCGGCCTGTCGCCGGGCTCGATCCAGAAACGCGTACCGGAGAGCGCGAGCCGCCGCCTGGGTGGAACCCTTGGGCAAGGGCTCACTGCGGCGCTCAGTGATCAACGGAATGCCGCGGGCGGCGCAGAAGCGGTCGACCAGAGCTGCCACCTCGTCAGATCCCTCGCGCAGTGAGTGGTCGTAGTGCGCCGCCACGACGTCGAAACCCGCTTCGTGCAGCGCGACCAGCAACGCGGTCGAGTCCGGGCCACCGGAGACGGCGGCCAGCACGCGTTGCCCTCGAGTGATTCCAGGTAGGGGCAGCATCACGGCGATCAGAAATTAAAAGGTAGGCGTTGAGCGGGCAAGCCCTCATGATTGCCCGCTGATGTCGGACGCCAAAGCCTCGGATCGCGGCCTCGAGCAGCTCGTGCTTGGCCTGTTCATCGCGTCTGGGGCGGCCGGGCTGATCTACCAGGTCGTGTGGTCGCGAGAGCTGGTGCTGCTGTTCGGCAACACGAGCCAGGCGATCTCGACGATCGTCACGGCCTTTCTCGCAGGGCTGGGCGGTGGCGCGCTGGCGGGGGGAGCCCTTGCCTCACGGAGCCGTAATCCGCTCCGGCTTTACGGATCCATCGAGCTCGGGGTGGCGGTGCTCGCGGTTGGTTTGCCCTACATCTTTCCGCTGCTGGGCGGCGTCTACGGATCGGCCTACACGTCGGTGTCCGCGGAGCAGCTGGGCCTGATCCGATTCGGGCTTGCGTTCTGCGCGGTGACGCCGGCCACGTTCCTGATGGGGATGACCTTGCCCGCGCTGACGAGCTTTTTCGTGCGCTCGCTGGACAACGCGGGACGGAGCCTGGGCCAGCTGTACGCCGCCAACACGCTGGGCGCAGTCGCTGGAACAGCGATCGCCGGCTACGCGCTGATCGAGCTGCTCGGCCTCGGCAGGACGGCGCTGATCGCGGTGGCCCTGAACCTCACCGCCGGCGGAGTGGCGCTGGTCGCGAGTCGCAGAGTGGCGCCCGTCAAGGTCGAAAGTCGAGGTTCCACAGCGGAGCCATTGGCGGGGCGCGCGATCCGCCGGCTCGTCTATCTCGCGACCTTCGTTTCGGGATTCGCCGCGCTGGCTTTCGAGATTTTGTGGACGCGGATGCTCGCCGAAGGCAGCGGCTCGAGCATCTACCTCTTCTCCGCAATCCTCGCGATCTATCTGTTCGGGATCGCCGTCGGCAGCGTCTGGTACGGCAGGCGCAGCAGTCCGGAGACGGACACACTGCGCACGCTCGGCATCTGCCTCGGAGTGATCGGCGTCTTCGCCGTGATCACGGTCGTGTTGTGCAGCGGTCCTCTGGGCGACGGGTACTACAGCGTCAGGCCGCTCGTGCTGCTGCCTGCCACCGTCGCGATGGGCTACGCGTTTCCGCTCGCTGTTCGCCTGGTCACGACGTCGGCGGCCGGCGCAGCGGTAAGCGTCGGAAGGCTGTACGCGAGCAACACGGCGGGGTCGATCCTCGGCTCTTTCGCGGCGGCGTTTGTCCTCGCCTCAACCCTCGGCACCAACACCTCCATCTTTCTGCTCGCGGCGTCCGAGCTGGGACTGGGTGCAGTGCTCGTGTTGGCCAACCGTCCGCGCCGACCCGCTCCGCAGCTGGCCACGGCCCTCGCCTTTCTCTCACTCATTGCGATGGCGGCTCCGATCGCCGGTTTGCCGATCACGCACACGGCGACCGAGAACCGGCTGGCCGGCATGAACGAGCTCGTCACGCATACCGAAGACAACATAGGAACAGTCGACGTCGAAGGTGGATCGCTGTCCGAGCGCCGGCTGTATGTGACTGGTGTGTCGATGACGTTTCTCACGGTGAGCACAAAGCTGATGGCCTATCTGCCCAAGGCGCTGAGACCGAGCGCGGACAGCATGCTCGACGTTTGCTTCGGAATGGGATCGACGTATCGGTCTTCTTTGATCGTCGGCCTGCGCACCGACGCGGTCGAGCTTTCGCCTTCGGTTCCCGAGCAGATGCGGAGCTTTTTTTCAGACGCTGATCAATACCTGCACAACGGCAACGGCAGGGTGATCATCGCGGACGGGCGCAACTACGTGCGGTTGTCACCTCTGCGCTACGACGTGATCGTCGTCGATCCACCGCCGCCCATCCAGTCAGCCGGAACGGTGGTCCTGCTCTCGACGGAGTTCTACACCGAGGCTCACGAACGACTGAAGCCGGGCGGAATCATGCTGATGTGGATTCCCTATCTGGCGACGCTCGACGAATTCAAGACGCACGTGCGCACGTTCCGATCGGTGTTTCCGCACGTCGACGTCGTGCTGAGTCCGGTGAAGAACGGCGCTTACTTGCTGGGTTCCGACGAGCCGATGAACTTTGACGCAGGCGCGCTGGCCAGTCTGTTGGGGTCGCCGGTCGCGCAGTCAGACTTCGCCACCGCGCCCGACGATCCGCACCTGGACGGCGCCGGTTGGGCCAAAGAGATCGTGGCCGACGACTGGTTGAACGACGCGCAGGTCGACGGGTTCGCCGGCCCTGGACCGGTGATCACCGACGACCGGCCGATCTCCGAGTACTGGCTGCTGCGCACGCTGTCGTCGAGGGATCACGCGGATGTGAACGATCACAGGCTTCGCGCGCTTACGGTTCCGGGTCGTCCATAGAGCACCGCCGGCGACGGCGATTGCACGCGTCTGGCGTCAAAACTGTGTTTCCAGCGCAAGCGATATACACGTTTGGCCCCAAAAACGTGGAATCCGAGGACCCGCGGTTGGTGGTGCCGGGTGGACTCGAACCACCGACAACGCGATTATGAGTCGCGCGCTCTACCACCTGAGCTACGGCACCGCCGTGCCAGAGCTTAGCGAGCCGAGGCGGCCTCGGCCCGCGCCTTCAGCTTGCGCTTCTTCTTCCGGTGCTTGGCAACCGCGACTCGCTTTCTCTTGTTCATTGCCTCAAAGACACGCGTTGACGCTGCAAGCTTGGGCTTGGTTGCGGAGGTCGGATTCGAACCGACGACCTTCGGGTTATGAGCCCGACGAGCTGCCGCTGCTCCACTCCGCGGCTCGAATTATACCCGCGCTTTGGCGGAGCCCCGGCACAGCGGCCTCTC